>CAYQKI010000001.1:0-8791 GCA_964418105.1 uncultured Methanotrichaceae archaeon
GTGGTCTGTAAATAATCAAGAAATGATGGGGATATCATGACCCTCCGGCTGATAGAGATCAACCTGCCAAAAGAGATGCTTCAGGACATTGAAATGGTGGTGAGTGAAAGAAAGGAGGTGCTTGATGCAACAATGCATACAGCGGCGAGCTCCTGGAAGATTCCGATAATGGGTGAATGGAAGAGCCGTTTTTCCGATGATCGCATTTTCGTCAGGATTCTTGTCCTGGCCGAATCCAGCCAGAGTCTGCTGGATTTAATTGAAGAGAAATTTTCAATGGTGGATGGTTTTCGAATAAATATCTTCTCACTGGAAGCATCCTTTCCGCCCGTAGTCTCAGAGAAAGCTGATGAAAAGACAGTCTCCCCGTCCGGAGAGGAGCAGAGACACACGGAGAGGATCAGCCGGGAGGAGCTGCATAATGATCTTGTAGAGGGTGCCAAGACTACCAGAATCTATATCGATATGATAATCCTCTCCTCGATTGTTGCGGCAATCGGAGTGCTTAATGACAATGTTGCGGTGATAATCGGTGCGATGGTCATAGCTCCACTTCTCACTCCCAATGTCTCCCTCTCCCTGGCCACCGCCCTGGGTGATATGCCTCTTGCCAAGAGTGCCCTCAAGACCCTTTTTCTGGGGATTGGCTTGGCCATAATTCTCTCAATTGCCGTGGGCTTTCTATTGCCCGTGGATCCAACTCTGCGGGAAATATCATCGAGAACCAGCATCGGACCGATGGACATCGTCCTGGCTCTGGCTTCGGGTGCAGCGGGGGCGTTATCCTTCACATCTGCTGCCCCGGCGGTGCTGATAGGAGTCGCAGTTGCGGTTGCCCTCATGCCGCCTCTGGTTGTGTTCGGTTTGCTTCTCGGTGCCGGCGAATATACTCTGTCACTGGGTGCTTTGTTTCTCTTTCTGGCCAATTTCATCTCAGTAAATCTGGCAGGAGTGGTCACCTTCCTGGTCCAGGGAATTGAGCCCCGAACCTGGTGGGAGGCCAGGAATGCAAAGAAGGCTACTATTCTGGCCATCGCCGGGTGGATAGCAATGCTGGCAATATTGATTATAGTGATCTTCCTTGGAGACTATCAATTGCTCAAGCCTTAATATGCACGGATAATTATGTACAAAAATTACTTATTTTTAGACGGTAAAGGGATAAAAATGCCATCATTTCGATGTTTTTTGATAGGGATAGCACTGCTTGCCTTACTGAGCTCTTCTCAGGCGTCGCTGATCACTGTGGGGCAGAACGGCTGCGATTTCTATCGAATCGAAGCTGCGCTGGACTCAGCCGGTCCCGGAGACACAATCGAAGTGCAGAGCGGAGAGTACAGCGTCAACCTGAACATCACCGTCCCCCTCCTCACTCTGCGGGGAAAGGATACTGGAAATGGCAGGCCGGTTCTGCGGGCGGGAAGCTCGACCGCAGATATTCAGTCGCAGGATGCAGGCATAACAGAGATGGCCGTCAGATCCGGGGGAACAGCCATCGCCATAAGGGAGTTCGGCTGCACCATCGATGGCTTTGACATCACGGGGGTAACCTGGCCAGTTCCCTACGGCACAGGCGAGCATAACGACATCATAGGCGATGCAGCCATCAGAGTGTATTCGGATGGCAATGCCATCTCCAACAATACCTTTTACGGAAGCGATCTGACTGCCATCGGCCTGTGGAACTGCAGCAACAACAGGATACTCAATAACACCATAAAGGATATCCCCTACGGCTATGCCGTGGAGCTGTACAACTCTCACCAAAACACCATCCAGGGCAACCGGCTGGTTCATAACGACTGGGGCATCGAGATGCAGAGAAGCGACGGAAATGCCATCGAGGAAAATGAGATTGTTGGCAGCATCAATGATGCCGTCCGTGCAGTCCACTGCAATTTTTCCATAGTCTCCGGCAATATCATCACAGAAAGCGGCTGGGAGAGCGAATACGATGCCAATGGCAATGGCATATCCCTGGTTGGATCCATGGGGCTTATCTCCGGCAACCTGATAAGCCGCAATCGGGGATATGGAGTCTTGATTGAGAGCATATTCTGGGACAATTATCCCGCCGATGAGTCTTATGAGAATCTGATCCATAGAAATAGGATAAGGGATAACGGCAGGGACGGGGTGCGCCTGGAGGAGAGCTGGGACAATTCCATCTGGGACAACAACATCACATCAAATCAGGGTGACGGAATTAGCCTGGCGCTCAGCCATAACAATACCATCGAATTGAATAACATCACCAGGAACAGGAATGGCATCGATTTGCAGCAATCCAACTATACTGAGATCGCCAACTCCACTATATCGGATGCAGAGAAAGCCGGCATTCTCCTCGGCGGGTACTGCACCGGCATCCGCCTTACTGCAAACCAGATCTCAAACTGCACAGAGGGAATAAACATTTCCGGATCTTACGGAAATTTTATTTATAGAAATAATCTCTCTTTAAATGGGAAGCCGGCCTGGGATGATGGAGCCAATTCCTGGGATAAGGATGGCACGGGCAACTATTACGGCCATGCTGATTGCCAGGATCAGGACGGCGGCGGCATCTGCGACTCGCCTTATACCATCCCGGGCGGCTCCAATATAGATCGATACCCTCTGGCGAGATGGGTGAAGACAGTCAGCCTGTCCGGCTGATCGACCTCAAGAGGCAGACCTATGGATGAAGGATCAATCAAGGAGATCAAAAGCAGATGGCCCGGTAAATTCCGGGAGAAAGAGAGGTTCATATTCCAGAATATCCATCCCGGAGACAGGATATTCGTGGGCACGGGCTGCGGAGAGCCCCAGCACCTCGTCGCATCCCTGCTCGACTTCATCAAGACCCAGCCCAAGGCATTCCTGGATGCCGAGCTGATAAACATAGTCACCCTTGGCGTGGCCCCCTACACTGACGCCAAGTTCAGGGACAACTTCCGGCTCAACTCCTTTTTTATCGGAGAGACCACCAGAAAAGCCGTAAACCGGGCAAGAGCGGACTACACTCCCATATTTCTCTCCATGCTGCCGGGGCTCATCCGCTCCGAGAGGATGCCGCTGGACGTGGCCCTCATCCAGACCACGCCGCCGGATAAGGACGGAAACATGAACCTGGGGGTGAGCGTGGATATCGTGCGGGCGGCGGTGGAGAAGGCGGGACTGGTCATCGCCCAGCCCAACTCTTTCATGCCCTGCATAGACGGCGACGGATGGATCGGCATGGATGAAGTGGACTATCTCATCCCCCACGACGAGCCGCTGCTGGAGTACGTCGAGGCTGCTGCCGGTGATGTAGCCATAAAGATAGGCAGCCATGTGGCCCGCATTGTGGAGGATGGCTGCACCATTCAGGTGGGATACGGAAGCATCCCCAATGCCGTCGTCTCCAGCCTGAAGGGCAAGAGGCATCTGGGAGTGCACACCGAACTGCTGGGTGACGGAATCGCCGGCCTCATGGAGGCTGGGGTGGTGGACAACACCGAGAAGAGCCTGCATCCCGGCAAGAGCATAGCCACATTCTGCATGGGCCGGAGAAAGACATTTGATTTTCTGAGGGACAACAGTTCAGTGCAGTTCAGGGCCATCGACTACACCAACAGCCCCCTCATCATCGCCCAGAACCGGAGGATGACAGCCATCAACAGCGCTTTGGAGGTGGATCTCACCGGGCAGGCCACGGCTGAGTCCCTGGGGCACAGCTTTTATAGCGGCATTGGCGGCCAGGCGGACTTCATGAGGGGCGCGGCCATGGCCCCCGGTGGAAAGACCATCATCGCCCTGCCCTCCACTGCGGTGAGCCGCATGGAGGACGAGGATGCGAAAGGACCGGGCAATGCAGCGGGAGAGGCCTTGGGAGGGCTGGATGGTGGGGAAGGGGGGCAGAATGGGGGGCCTGAAAAAGGGCGTGGCCACCTCGTCTCCAGGATTGTCCCCTTCCTGCGGGAGGGGGCTGGAGTCACCTTAAACCGGGGCGACATTCATTACGTCGTCACAGAGTACGGAATTGCCTATCTGCATGGCAAGAGCATTCGGGAGAGGGCCATGGACCTCATCGCCATAGCCCATCCCAGCTTCCGGCTCTGGCTGATTGAGGAGGCCAGGAGGCTGCACCTCATATATCCCGATCAGGCCTTCATCCCCGGCATAAAAGGGGAGTACCCGGAGGACCTGGAGGTGAGAAAGACCACCCGGACCGGGCTTTTCGTGCTCATCCGCCCTGTCAAGATCAGCGATGAGCCCATGCTCAAGGAGTTCTTCTATTCCCTATCGGACGAAAGCCTTTACCAGAGGTTCATCTCCGCCAGGAGGGACATTCCCCATGAGATTCTGCAAAGCTACATTGCTGTGGACTACTTCTCCAAGATGGTGCTGGTGGCGGTGAGGGAAGCGGAGGGCAGGGAGAGCATCTGCGGACTGGGCCAGTATGGAATGAACAGCGACTCTTACACAGCCGATGTGGCCCTGGTGGTCAGGGACGACTGCCAGAGGATGGGCCTGGCCGGGGAGCTGCTCGCCTATCTGACCTATCTGGCCAAGAGGCAGGGGCTGCTGGGCTTCACGGCGGAGGTGCTGGCCGGAAATGAGCCCGTCTTCCGGCTATTTCGGAGCATGGGATTTGACGTGAGCAAGAGAAACGAGTCCGGGGTCTATGAGATGAAGGCTATGTTTAAATAATTTGGATAAAGAAGAGATTTTTTTAGGCTATTCATCCTCTCTGTAAATGGGCTTCTCCGGCACCAGGTAAATGGTCCAGAAGACCAGGGCTGTGACAATCGCCTTGACGATGATGTTGGTCCAGACCATCTGGGCCAGGCCATCCGCTCCCAGGACACCTGCAAAGGCGATGACCGGAAAGAGGAGGCTATCCACGGGGATGGAGATGGAGTTGGAGGCGAAGACCCGGGTCCACTGCGGCCAGGAGACCCTCCTGCCTCGCGACCAGAGGCGGTAGACCCAGGTGTCAATCAGCTCGGCTATGAGGGCAGTGATTATGGATGCCAGCACAATTCTCATCTGCAGAGAGAAGAGGAACTGCCAGGCCGTCTGGCCGCCGCTGTTGGCCCAATCCGTCTGGGCGGGCAGGAGGACCACCAACTGGAAGTAGAGTGCTGCGGCAAGGTTGACGATCGCCGCCAGCCAGATGGTGGTCACTGCCGCCCTCTGGCCGAACTGCTTGTGGATCAGGTCGCGCCAGGTGAAGGTCAGGGAGTAGATGAAGCCGGCATCCATGACCAGGCCCCCGAAGTAGGTGACCTTGGTGGCGGCTATGTTTCCGGCCAAAGAGAAGAACAGGTACAGCCCGCAGAGGATGATGGCCGCCTGGGTCCGGTCGACTTTCAGCCTCTCCCTAATCCTCATGAAGATCATTGCAGCATCAATCCATCCGCATCAATCCATCAGCAGCTCTTCAGCCACTGCCTCTTCAATTCCAGAAAGCGACCCTGTCTTATGCTCTCTCTGATGCTCTCCATGAGGCGGAGCATGAAATGCAGGTTGTGAATCGTAGCCAGCCGGAAATAGGACAGCTCCCGCGCCTCGTAGAGGTGGCGCAGGTAGGCCCGGGAGTAGCCTATGCACGTGGGGCAGGAGCAGGCGGGATCGGCAGGCCGGCTGTCCTCTTTGAACTGTGCGTTCTTGATGTTTATGTGGAATTTGTTCTCAAGGCAGCCGCCAGACTCTGGCGATATCAGCAAGCTACCCCTCCGGGCGATTCGGGTGGGAGAGACGCAGTCGAATGTATCTATTCCCCGGGCCACGCACTCGAAGAGGTCGTCGATCTCTCCTATGCCCAGGAGGTGGCGGGGCCGGCCATCGTCCAGCCTGGGGACCGTCCAGCCCAGTACTTCATGCATGTCCTGCTTGCTGTTTCCCAGGGAGCCGCCGATGGCAATTCCGTCGAAGGGCAGGCTGGTGATGGCAGCGGTGCTCTCCTTCCTCAGGTCTTCAAACCAACCTCCCTGGATGATGCCGTAGAGAGCCTGGCTTTTGTCGTGGCAGCGCAGCGACTCCTCCGCCCAGTTGTGGCTGCGCTGCATGGCCTGCCTGGTATAGTCGTAGTCGGACAGGGGAGAGGTGCATTCGTCAAAGGCCATTATGATGTCAGAGCCCAGATTGGACTGGATCCTCATGGACTTTTCGGCATCAAGAAAGTGCCAGGTGCCGTCCGCAGAAGACTTGAAGCTGATGCCTTCTTCTGTGATGCGGGTCAGGTTCTCCTTTTTGGGCCTTTTTATGCTATTCCTGCTATTTGCGCCGGATGCACCTTTTTTCTCACACTCACCGACTTCTGCATCATCCTCATCATCTCCAGCAAATGCAACCTCCTGGGGAAAGATGTTTCCGATCTTGCCGATGTTGTGCTCCCTGGCAAATCCCAGGGAAAAAGCCTGGAAGCCGCCGGAGTCGGTGAAGAGGGGGCCGGAAAATCCCATAAACCTGTGCAGCCCCCCCAGCCTGGCGATAAGCTCATCGCCGGGCTTCAAGTGGAGGTGATATGTATTGGCCAGGGTGCATGCCACCCCCAGGGCGGCCAGATCGGCTGAGTCCAGGGCCCGCACGCTGCCCAGGGTTGCCACCGGCACAAGGTAGGGCGTCTCGATGTCGCCCCGCCTGGTTCTGATCCGCCCCAGCCTGGCATGGCTCTCTTTATCCAGGCATTCAATTTCAAAGGATAGCGCACTCATGAATTATTTTCCCGGCGGAGATTGGCAGGCAGATGAAAAAGCTTTTGCATCTTGACAGAATTTATAGCCGGTGCATGGCGTCAATTGTGAGCGTGGAAGATGAGCGTCAATAGCGCCGGGATTCTGCTCTTCCGGCTCAGGGGCGGGGGCATCGAGGGAAGCGTCCCGCAGGTGCTTTTGGTTCATCCCGGCGGCCCCTTCTGGGCCAAAAAGGATGAGGGGGCCTGGTCCATACCCAAGGGGGTCTGTGAAGAGGGCGAGAGCCCCCTGAAGGCGGCAAGAAGAGAGCTCTTTGAGGAGACCGGCTATCGTCCGGAGTGCGAAGATAGCGAATTCATCGACCTGGGGGCCATCAGGCAGCACAGCGGCAAGATGGTGCACGTCTGGGCTATGCTCTGCCGCGAAGATTGCAGCAGATACAATTGGGAGGACGCGGCGGAGAAGAGCAACAAATTCAGCATGGAGTGGCCGAGTAGGTCAGGGGTCGTGAGGCAGTTTCCTGAGGTCGACCGGGCGGAGTGGTTCGATCTTTTGGCCGCCAGAGAGAGGATACTCAAGGGCCAGGCCGGCTTTCTCGACCGGCTGGATAGGATAGTGCAGAAAGGATAGCGATCAGCAGTCCGCTGCTAACGGCCTGCACAGAGAGCAGCCTTTTGTGATCTACTGCAAAGCTTTCTTGACTTCTGCCACCAGCTCCGCCTGCACGGAGCTGCTCCGGTCTCCGCCGCAGACAATCCCCCTCACACCTATGATCTCCGGCTGCAGACGCTTCAGCAGATCCAGATGGGCAAAGCCGATGCTTCCCGCCAGGGCGACCTCCAGACCCTCTGAATGGCCCCGGGAGATGAACTGCTCCAGCTCCGCCTCGCTCATGAAATCGAATGTCGGCCGGCCGTCTTTGACCGCCGTGTCCACCATGACCAGGTCGGCCCCGGCTGAGGCTGCCGCCTGGGGCAGGAGCAGGGGAGAGAGGCAGCCGGCCCGCAGAAAGTCGGAGTAGCCCGAGGCCACCACCTTCTTTTTCGGATCATAGTCCTTGACCGCCCGGACGATTCCCTCCAGCATCTCCACTGCCTGGGCCTGGTCCTTCGCACCCAAGAGCCCCGCCTTGACATACTCCGCCCCGGAGACGGCTGCACCCAGTGCCGCCAGGCTCGCCGTTCCCGGCTTGAATGGCAGGTCTCCGATGGTGGCTGAAACCGGCGCGATGCCTCTGGCCACATCCGCCACAGCCCGGATGGCCCAGGGGAAGTTCGCGCCCAGGGAGCCCTCTTTGGGATTCTTCACATCTATGATGTCTGCGCCGCCAGCAAGGGCTGCCCGCGCCTCTTCTACGTTCATGGGGCTAACCAACAATCTCATATTTATCCAATCCTAAAAGGTGCCGTCGTGCGATGCATCTTCGTCCTCGATATACTTAATGGTGCTGTTGTCCATGCCCAGCGCGGTGAGAGGAGCCGCTACGAGCCCATTGCCAAATTCAGCCGCATAGTCTCCACATCAGAGCCGGTGGCTGTTTTGCAGGAGATACAGCCGGCGGAGGTTTATGTTGCCGACCTCAACCTGCTCACGGGGCAGGGAGATAATCTGCCGGCCATATTAAGGATTTCGACCAGAGCCAGGACCATGGCCGACGTGGCCATAAGCTCTGCCTCCCACCTGGACCGTCTGCCGGCGTCCATACTCCCGGTGCTGGGCACGGAGACGGCTTCCTGCTCTCTCATAAAGCAGGCGGCAGGGATGAGGGGTATAGTTGTCAGCATTGATATGATAAGGAGAAGGGTGCTGTCCCGCGATGCTTCTTTAGCGGCAGAGGAGCCGCTGCATCTCCTCTCCCAACTCAACGGCCTGGATCTGGCAGGGGTCATACTTCTGGAGCTGGATAGGGTGGGCACGTCCTCCGGCCTGGACCGCAGTTTTCTGGAAAAGGCGTCGAATGCATGCGATCATCCCCTTATCCTGGGAGGAGGTGTCAGGGGCGAAGGGGACCTCATCGCCCTTGAGGAGATGGGCTACTCCGGAGCGCTGGTGGCAACTGCCCTGCACAGCGGCGCTATTCCTGTAAGCCGCGTGCGGTAGCCTCGAAGGCCCGAAAGGTGCGGATAGAG
>CAYQKI010000001.1:8891-59747 GCA_964418105.1 uncultured Methanotrichaceae archaeon
CTATTCCTGTAAGCCGCGTGCGGTAGCCTCGAAGGCCCGAAAGGTGCGGATAGAGAGCCAAGAATTGTGCAGTCTACTTCAGCAGCAAGCACTGGTTTACATGGCTTATCGTCTCCTCAAGACTTTCTCCCTGCTTGGTGGTCCGGTATATGGTGCGCTCTCCCACATCGGCCTCCAGCAGGTTATTCTGAATCAGCATCTGAAGATAGGGATTTACCGTCCGGAAATTCAGGTTGGCCTGATAGACTATCCGGGTCTTGCTGGCTCCATTCAGACAAATCTTGAGAATCTTCGAAAGTATTTCATGTTTGCTTCTCTTCATTGTAATGCTCCTGACAATAAGGTATTCACCTGATCGATTATATAGACGATTATGTTAAGATTTCAGGTCTTGATTAACAGATCTGACCAACACTATTTTCCATCCTTTAAGTACGTATCATTTATAACGGATGGAGAATAGTACTTATGTTATTCCGAAATTATTTCTTCTCTCATCACAACTGGTGTGAGTCCAGTTATTATTATTATCATTATTATTATCATCTCAGCAAGTTTATCAATCAATTGCTCTAACGATAGAACTCATGCAAGCCTGAATTTTTGATGTCTGCAAAGGGTTTTAGTAAGCGAACTGACTACATTGGATTCATGAAAGAGAAGTGGCTCATGGCCCAGGGGGCGTGGGATCAGATCAAGCCCAGGATCACCACCGCCCTTGAGTCGGGCTTCGACTGTGTGCTGGTGGACAGGGAGAACATCGACCGCGTGCGCGAGCTGGGCAAGATCCTTGTGGCCTGCTTTGGCAGCGAAAGGGGAGCTGAGGACATCACAGTCATCGGCAAGGGCGGCGAAGGCGACGGCACACTCCCCCTCCCCGGTTCCGGCAAAGCGAGCAAGGACAAAGCCCTGGCGGAGTCAGTCTCCGGGAGCACTGCAGCCTACGTGGTGATAGCCGGCAAAAGCTACGAGCAGTTTGCTGTGGAGATGGGAAGGTCCGCAAAATACCTTCTCGTGATCGGCACCGACTGGAAGGTCATCCCCCTGGAGAATATGATTGCCGGGCTGCAGGGTGTATCGGTCAAGATCATCAGCGGCGTCAAGACGGCAGAGGAGGCCTGCCTGGCCCTCTCCACTCTGGAGAAGGGGGCGGACGGTGTGCTGCTGGACAGCGCCGATCCCTCTGAGATCAAGAGGCTCATGGAGGCGGTCGATCAGGCCGGGAAGGGCAAAATCGAGCTTGTGAAGGCCAAAGTAGTGGCGGTAAAGCCGGTGGGAATGGGCGACCGGGTCTGCGTGGACACAGCCAGCATGATGTCATTTGGAGAGGGAATGCTCATAGGATCGCAGGCCAGGGGCCTGTTCCTGGTGCACAGCGAGTCCGAGGACAGCCCCTACGTGGCTGCCCGGCCCTTCCGGGTCAATGCCGGAGCGGTGCACGCCTACATCAAAGTCGGGGAGAAGACCCGCTACCTCTCCGAGCTGAAGTCGGGCGACGAGGTCACCATCGTCGGCAAGGACGGCATGGCAAGAAGCGCCATTGTGGGCAGGTCCAAGATAGAAAAGAGGCCCATGATGCTCATCGAGGCCGAGGCGGAGGGGCAGCGCATCAGCACTCTGCTGCAGAACGCCGAGACCATCAAACTGGTGGGCTCCGACGGCCAGCCCCGTCCAGTGACCGACCTGAAGGCGGGAGATGAGGTGCTGGTAGACCTGGAGAAGAGCGCCCGGCACTTCGGAATGAAGATCGAGGAGAGCATTGTGGAGAAATAGCATCAATTATGAGGCTCAAGTGGCTGCTCCAATAGCTGCTCCAATGGCTGCAGCATATTTCAGGCCGCAGATCGTCGCCGTCCTGGGAAGGAACTGGAAAAGGGACGTCCTGGCGGCAGGCCAGGCGGATATGATTGAGCTTCGCCTGGATTTAATTGAAGAGGCCGATCCCCTCCAGGCCTTGCAGGCTGTCAGGGAGGCCTGCAAAGCCCGGCCCATCATTGCCACGGCCCGGATCAGAACGGAAGGCGGCGGCTTTTCAGGAAGTGAGCCGGAGAGGATTGGCCTGTTGCTCCGGGCAGAGCCGCACTGCGACTATCTGGACATTGAGCTGATGGCTCCGGGAAGAGATGAATTGCTGGCAGCAGCGAAGAGGCCGGCCATAGTCTCTTATCACGACTTTCAGGGCATGCCTGACCCAGAGAGGATGGATGAGATCTTCTCCGCCATGAAAAAGGCCGGCGCAGCCATCTCCAAGATCGCGATGACGCCTCAGAGCCTCCAGGACAACATAAAGGTATTGCAGTTCTTGCAGGACGCTGACACCCCCCTATGCATGATAGCCATGGGAACTATTGGTCGGCATCTTCGCGCAGTGGCCCCTCTGTACGGCTCAGCACTGACATATGGCTATATCACAGACAGCACGGCTCCCGGCCAGATGAGCCTGCATGATCTATGCCTGGCCAGGGATTTGCTCGAAAAATATTAATACCCTCGTCCACAGTATTCTGGGTAATATTTAATAACTCTTATTACAGTTCAGTAACTATGCACCTGACTGTGGATGTTGGAGGGAGGCCCGGTCTAGATTGCAGGGGCTTTTGCGAGTTTTGCTATTTTAAGGGCGTAAATAAGGTAAAGCCTTCCGGATGCAGATTGTGCAAACCCTACAAAAAAGGCTGCGATTACTGCGCAAGGCAGGTGGTTGAGATTGAGCCGGGCTACAAGCCCATGGAGCAACTTGTCTTCGAGGTGTCGCAGAAGAGCGTCTCCTGCAGCCCGGATATGATAATAATCAAGGGAAACGGGGACATAAGCTGCTACCCCAACCTGGCAGAGCTGGTGGAGAGGGTGAGCGGCGGCAGCATACCCGTCTTCCTGGACTATACCAGCGGCAAGGGGTTCACAGGGAAGGATGATGCCGACCGGCTCCTCGATGCCGGGGTGCGCAGGATAAGCTTCTCCATCTTCTCGACCAATCCCGTTCTGCGCCGCCGCTATGTCAATGACAGGCATCCGGAGATGGTGCTTAAAAACTTCGAAACATTCTGCAAGAGCTGTGAGGTCTATGCCATGATCGTCCTCATACCGGGCATAAATGATGGGGCGGAGCTGGAAAAAACCTGCCGCGACATTGAGGAGATGGGGGCCAGGGGCTTGATGCTCATGTCCTTTGCCAACTCTCGAGAGCAGGGCCTCATCTTCGGAAACGAACCCGTAATGCCGTCAGTTGTGCCCTACGATGTGCAGGACATCCGCCGCATCTCCACCGAAATTTCTCAGAGATACAGCATGAGGGTCATAGGTACCCCCCTCTGGGACCCTCTCACAAAAGCTCCCTTCGCCCTGGCTCACCGTAAAGGGCATTTGAAGCGTCTTCCCGTGATAGAGAGAGGCGCGACCATCATCACCAGCTCAGTGGCCTATCCTCTGCTGTCATCGATATTCCAGGAACTGGGCGGAGAAGTCAATGTCGTGGCAGTCAAGAAGGAGATCGGAAGCCTGATCACCCTGGAGGACTTCATGGGCCTGAAGCTGTCAAATATCAAAGACAGGGTGATAATTCCGGGCATGGCGCTCGCTCATGATAGGGATATTCACAGCGCACTATGCCGGGACGGCAGGAGCAGGCTGGCATTTCGGGGGCCGGATGAGCTGACGGTCGTCTCGGAGAGGAGCATCTATATGACGGCACAGGAGGTGCTGGACACGGAGGTCGAGGCCTTCACCGGCCTGATTGAGATGATCAATAACCTGGGATCTGAGATTTGCGACATCTCTGCTGCCAAAAGTCATGCCCAGAGGGACAACAGCCGCGGCAGTGTCGCATCCGTTATGGGCCGGCAGGGTGGGGATCAGCCGAGACCGGAGAAGAGAATAGAGCTGGAGGTATGAATCCCAGGCAGTCAGTTCAGTCCAATACTTTTATCATCTACCCTGCAACAGTCGCAGCCAGGATGATCATATGAGCGAATACAGAGAGCTGGTGATAACCAAAGAAGACTACCTGCAGTTTCTGGCTTCACGCCTGCGCCTGCAGGGCTCCTGCCAGCGGGAGATTGAGAGTGTGAGTTTTCCCTTCCTCTTTGCTTCAGGAAGCGAGCTTCTCAGGACCTACATCCTGGGGACATCCGAGTTCACATCCACTCTGTCGGACAGGTACAGGCTGCCGGACAGAGGCTTCATATGGTATCTGTTTTCCCAGGCGGTCAGGGAGATTGAGGTTATGCCTGAGAAGCTGACCATAAAGTACGAGCTGCAGGACGAGTACAGAAAGCCCTTCAAGCAATTTTACATGTGAGCGGAAAAGAAGGGTCCGAAATCAGACCCAAAGTCATTTGGCTCCTGGATTGATCTGTAATTGCTGTCGTTTCCTGATGCAGAGACTGTGATGTAGGCCAGGCTGTCTTCCGCAATTGAGGGCATTGCCTGGGCGGCTGGCACCAGGATGGCGAGCATTAGAAGTGCCCGGAGGGCTGACAGCCATGCCGGCGCCGGGGATATTTGGTATTTTGCCATCATTCTCCTCTTTCACCATCTCTTCCTCTCGCTGCCGCCCACCAGGAACCTGTCAGCCGCCCCTCCAGCGCCAGCCTTCCCAGGCAGGCCTGCACTTTATGGGAAAGGGGGGCCTGCGGCATCTCGGCCAGGGGGGTTCCCGGCAGGGGCGTAAAGAGGTGCGCCCGGACCCTCCCTCCCACGCTCTGGCCGGTTATCCAGCGGGCCAGGTCGATCGTCTGGAGCTGCTCCTCCTCCGACTCGCCGGGCAGTCCGAAGATGAGGTCCACCTGGGGGGCCAGGCCGAAGTCGCGGCACAGCTCGCAGGCTGATTCGATCTCCTCTCTGCCGTGCCCCCTGCCAATGCGCTTTAGCACGGCGGGGCTTCCCGACTGGCCGCCCAGGCTCAGGCTGTCGTTGGCGCAGTACCTGGTGATGATCTGCAAAGCTTCTTCAGTCACAAACTCCGGCCGCACCTCGGAGGGGAATGTGCCGAAGTAGATGGGCTTGTCCTGCTGGGAGAGGGCTCTGAGAAGCGCCTCGACCTTCTCCAGCCTGGGCTGCCTGCCGTCCGAGCCGTAGGCCAGGGAGTTGGGAGAGGTGAAACGGATGTCCCTGTGGCGGCGGGCGAATCTTTCGATCACTGAAATGGACCTGTGGCGCATGCAGGAGCCGAAGAGGCGGGGGGTAGCGCAGTAGAGGCAGCCCCAGGGGCAGCCGCGGCTGATCTCCAGTGGGGCCAGGATGCTGCTGAAGGGCGGGAATCTGTCCAGGTCCACGGGAGGCCTCTTCCCGGTTATCACAATTTCTTCCTGCTGCCCTTCCACCTGCCCCTGCACCTGCCGCCGGAAGGCTATGCCCCGAACGAGAGCCGGATCGCCGCCCTCTTCGATTGCCCGGAGCAGCTCCGGAAGCGTCTCCTCCCCTTCGCCGATGACGGCAAAGTCGAAGTGCTGCAGGACCTCTTGGGGCAGGGCGGAGGCGTGCGGGCCTCCGGCTATGTAGATGGCCTGGATGGCTCCGCCGGCGCGGGCCCGGTCCACCTCGGCGTAGACCTCATCTGCCTGAGCGGTGGCAAAGCTGTAGAGCATGATGCCGTCCTGGGGGCCGGGGGCGAGATCGGCCTCAACCAGGGGCAGCAGGGCAGCGATGCTGTAGGAGTTCTTGCTGCTGTAGCGAAACCACACCCTCGGGGGGGTTGACTGGTTGGATTGGATGGGGAGAGCAGCCACGCAGATAGTTATGAAAGAGAAACGATTAAAGGATTTTGATCTCTTTGCCATTCGGACTTTCGAGTCCGTCGATTCTACGCTATAAAATTTTCAAACGCGAGATGCAGGCATTTTTAGGACTAGCTCGGTGACATCTGCCATTAATGCATGAATATGGTGGACGTCTTGGCTATTTATTTTCTTTGGACGATTTCTCTTTTGTTTGACTTTCAGTTTTTTGCTCGTCTATTGGTTCATTTTCTTCTTTATTTTGCAGATTTTCTGGTTTAATTTTTAACAAGTCAATGAAATACCTTTCTGAAAAGCCTGATAAAAAGGCAGCTAGCACTAATGGGCCCAGAGAGTCGATTGAAACGCCGGATAATAGATTCCATGAAAGAAGTACAAAGGAAATCAATCCTGCAAATCCTCCGAATATCAGCCTGAGATGTGATAAGAGCACACTTTCTTCATATAATGCAAGACTTGTTCTTGAACTTCGAGTCTGGATTAGGCCACTTAAATAGCCACCAATTCCGCCCATTATAGCAATACCAAGCGAGGCCAGCCAGACAATGATCGCTTGCATCCAGTGCAATAAAAAATTACCTATATGCCAAATTGGGATATAATGGCTGCCTATGACTTTATTTGCCATACTCCAATCATATAAATGCCAACCTCCTATCGTCCAATTGCCTAATGCTTGCTTTCCTGTGGTACCCATTGTGTCGTAAATTGTGGAATTACCATGCAGCGACCATGTAGTGAATACATCTAAATTAATTATTAGAGGAACCATTAAAAAGAAAACCACGAGGGATAGCTTTCCCCATTTTACAAAGTGCACTAACCGTTCGATCTGTAATCCGATGTTGATCATTTCATCTAAATTATTCTTGTTGCATAGCCAAATAATTTCATCGAAAACAGGCTGATAAATATATTTTTCCTCTGTCTTATCAGGTAAGTCTTTTAATTTTTGTATATATATTTTTTTCTTGTTATCATTAAAATTCTTTGTCTCTTCAATTCGAGCAATTAAAGATTCTTTTTGTGCAGCAGCCACGTCATTTGGATAGATCCAAATCATACATTCCTCGGCCAAATCCAAAATATTTGTCGCAAGAAGCAGATCCTGCTTGCCTAAGTAATTATATTTATTTATTTTGTCTGAGCTTGAGCTTAATCCTTTTTCTAAAAGTTCTCTTGCATATGATAAGAGACAGACTAATTGTACAGCAGTGGCTCGTATACATTCTATATCTTTTTTATCCCCGTGTAGATAGTCGGGATATAATGTTTTAAAATCAGTTTCAATTTCAGAATAACGTGCGCGAAGCTTAGTCGCCAGATAGTCTTTATAATTTGTGTGATGGATAAACTTTACATTAGCATCCAACCATTTTGGTTTTGGCCAGTTTATTGGGTCCATAGGCCAGACATCTGAATCAACGGTCACGGCAGGATCTTGATATTTTTTTGTGTCTGAAGGGCCATCATTATGATCGCATGAGGCACTTGTCTCCTTAGGCATGTTCTCTATTTCCCATAATTTTTAACTATTAATTAGGATCTTTTATGTATTTAAAGGAGATGTCGAAGACGCATATTTCAACATACAAGCCTCTTGAAAAAAAGATGGAATATATATAGCAATTAAACCGCAGAAAATCGCAGAGACGTTCTTTATTTTCCAGGGTTGACTTGACATCTGCCAGGCGCCAAAAGTTGTTATATTCCCATCACAGATTCAGCCCGAATTAATGAATATGGTTCATGCCACTGCGTCTATTGCGGCTGAAGCTGCGGGCTGTTTCTGCATGTGGACGGCGGCCGGATCGTGGAGACTTCGCTCTCCCCCGTTCGTCCTATGTCCAGGGGCAGCCTCTGCATCAAGGGCTGGCTGGCAGTAGAGTTCTCATGAAGCTGGTGCGAGCAGCTCTCGGTACCAACAACGCCAATCATGTGGCAGGCTCTGCCGCCCCCCACGGTTGCCGGCCTGGGCCATGCCCTGGGCAGCGGTGCCATGACCGTTGCCATGATCAGCTCCATCTCCTGCCTGGAGCAGTCAAAGCTTTGCAGCAGCCATCGCAATCTACTAATAGCTGCTACAATATTGATAATGGTAAATCATTCAGATTATATCCGCCGGGGTGTTCATGACTATACTCCCTTCCCAAGAAGAAAGTCAAACAGGCTATCCCGAACTGAGCAGATCCGATGCCCTCGCCGTGCGCCGTACGGTCATGGCCGCCGAGAGTTCGCTGAGGGGCTGGATGGGCACCGGAGTAACACTGATCGGTTTTGGCTTTACCATCTTCGAGTTTCTTAAAACGGTCCGTTCCGGACAACTGGGTGAAAACGAACCTCTTGAGGTGGGCATTCTCCTGATGGGCATAGGCATGTTTTCCATAATCTTTGGGTCCATTGAGTACTGGTCGACCATGCGCGAACTTCATCAGGAATATGGGGTGCGGTTCGTGAAGGTTTATCTGATTGCAGCTCTCCTGTTTGTAGGAATAGGTGTCGTCTTGATTTTAAGAATCACCTTTTGATTTGAAGGGACTGTCCGATGTTTCAAAAAATCACTGAAAATGCAGGGACCTTGCTTAGCGTGATCATATTCGCGTGCATTTTCTTTGCCGGCCTTCGCTGGCGGGTCATCTACGAGAAGCAGAAAGGATACCGGCGTATCGCCTCTTTCAGCGCGGGCATCGCCATTGCTTATGTTTTCATGAATTTCCTGCCGGAGCTTGGTGCCGCCAGCGCATTATTTTTGGAATATGCAGATGACCTCTCCATTCCCTTCCCTCAGCACCAGGTCTACGGTGCCTCATTGCTGGGATTTGTCCTCTTTTACGGCATTGAATATATCGCCAACTGGGCGCCCGAAAGTAGCCAAAAAGGGCTGGTGGAGGACCCGACAGAGAAGATTCGGTTCGCCGCTACCATCGCATCGTACTCATTGTATGCAGGGCTGATCTGCTACCTCCTGGTGAGAAGCCTTGAAAGCGGATACAAAAATGAGGTATTTTATACTGTGGCCATGGCCCTGCACTTTCTCTCTCTGCGGTATTCCCTCTGGAACGAATACGGCGAATTGTTCGGGCGGCTGGGAAAGAATATTCTGGGCCTGGCCTGTCTCGTCGGGTGGACGGTTGCCATATTTCTCCCCCTGCCCGTAACGGCTGTAATTATGCTTCTCGGATTTGTGTCCGGCGGGATCATAATGAGCACAATGATTGCCGAGCTTCCCAGGGAGAAAGAGGGGCGCTTCACCTACTTCTTTATGGGAGCAGTCTTTTATGCAGGGCTCCTGGTATCAATCTGATCAAAAGAGGAGGAAGAGTTCATGTCATTGCCGGGTACAATCGCCGAAGGGATTATAGAACGTGTCGCCGGGCCGATGGGTCTTCGATTTGTATTTCAGCCGCTGATAGGACTGCTGCTGGGAGTACGCGATGGATATGAGGACGCAAAAAAGGGTGAGCCGCCTTTCATCTTCGACATAATTGCCGACAGGGAGGGACGCAGAGAGAAGCTGGCCAGCCTCTTTGCATCCCTGTCCAGGACTATCACCGTGGCAGTCCTGCTCGACATAATCGCTCAGCACATCATATTCGATCAGGTCCGCATCACCTCGGCAATTCTGATTGCCGTAATAATCCTGACGGTACCCTACTCGCTGGCCAGAGCTGTTACCAATAGGATAGTCACAAAAAGAAATTCACAAAAACTTCTCTAAATATCCATTCAACTGATCAGTCTATTTCGCTCAAACTATCGCAAAATATTTTGCAAAACAGCACTCCTGGGGCTTTGAGATAACTTCAAGTACGAAAGAATTTAATAGTAATAAATGATAATTTACATTTAAGGCATTATGAAAGACGCAAATCGGCATGCAAAGAATGTGGCAGAGAAAGAGCATTCGATGGGGCGTAGCCTGCCGCGCGCCTTTCATGTCATGGCCAAGCCGTCAGGTTCAGCCTGCAATCTTCGATGCGAATACTGCTTCTTTCTAAAAAAGGAGAAGCTTTATCCAAATAGCAATTTTCGCATGTCTGATGAGGTGCATGAGGCTTATATCAAGCAGCTTCTCTCTGCCCACCAGGTCCCCCAGATTACTGTAGCATGGCAGGGGGGCGAGCCGACGCTCATGGGGCTGGATTTCTTCCGCCGGTCCCTGGAACTGCAGAAAAAGCATAAGAAGACCGGCACCCGAATCGAGAATACATTTCAGACCAACGGCGTCCTCCTCAATGATGATTGGTGCCGCTTTTTCCATGATAACAGCTTCCTGGTCGGCCTGAGCATGGACGGCCCCCAGGAGCTTCATGACCATTACAGGAAGGACAGAGGAGGACATGGGACCTTTGAACGGGTCATGAGGGCCGCCAGACTGCTCAAGGAGCATGAGGTGGAGTTTAACATTCTCTGCACAGTCAACCGCAGGAATGCCGATCACCCCCTGAGGGTTTACAGGTTCTTCCGGGATGAACTGCAGGCACAGTACCTCCAATTCATTCCCGTGGTGGAGAGGGACAACGAGAGCGGATTTCAGGAGGGATGCAAAGTCACAGACCGGTCCGTCCGCCCTGAGCAGTGGGGACGCTTCCTGATAGAGATCTTTGACGAGTGGGTGAGGCGGGATATTGGCCGGACGTTCGTCCTGAACTTTGACGGGGCGCTGGCAGGCTGGCTGGGACTGGCAGGGACTGTCTGCATATTCGGGCCTACCTGCGGCGAAGGGATGGCTCTGGAGCACAACGGCGACCTGTATTCCTGCGACCACTTCGTCGAGCCCAATTACTATCTGGGAAATATACTGGATAGGCCTCTAATCGACCTCGCCGCCTCGGAGGAGCAGCGCCGGTTTGGGCAGGACAAGAGAGATTCTCTGCCCGGTTACTGCAAAAATTGCCGGTTTTTAGCCATATGCAATGGCGAATGCCCAAAGAACCGATTGCTAGAAACCCCTGATGGAGAATCAGGGCTGAATTATCTGTGTGAAGGATACAGGGCTTTCTTCTCACATGCAGACAGGCCCATGCGAATCATGGCCGAACTCTTGCGCCGGGGCAGAGATGCCGGTGAAGTCATGTTGATACTGGAAGAAGAAAAAGGAGGTGAGAGGGCAAGCTAACGAAAACAGGCAAAATGAACTATTCGTTTCTTAATCAAAAGTTCAATGTTAATTTATGAAGTATTATTCAATAAACAATGTACATTAAGTTGGAGATAGAGACAATGTCAGAAAGTAAACCAAACATTCTCATCCTTTGGGGAGATGACATCGGCTGGTGGAACATCAGCTATAATAGTCGAGGCCAGATGGGCTACCGGACGCCCAACATCGACCGCATTGGCAATGAAGGCATCGCTTTTACCGATTATTACGGCCAGCAGAGCTGCACAGCCGGGCGGGCTGCCTTCATCACCGGCCAAAATCCCATCCGCACCGGCCTGACCAAGGTCGGAGTGCCCGGCGCCGATGTCGGCCTGTCGGAGCAGGACCCAACCATCGCCGAACTCCTAAAACCCCAGGGCTACTCCACCGGCCAGTTCGGCAAAAATCATCTGGGCGACAAGGACCAGTTCCTGCCCACGATGCACGGATTTGACGAATTTTTCGGCAATCTCTATCACCTCAATGCCGAAGAGGAGCCGGAAGATCCCGATTACCCCAAAGACCCGGCCTTCAAGAAGAGATTTGGGCCGAGGGGCGTCCTGCATAGCTGGTCGGACGGCAAGGGAGGGCAAAAGATCGTGGACACAGGCCCCCTCACCAGGAAACGGATGGAGACCATCGATGATGAGGTGACTGATGCCGCCCTTGACTTCATCGACAGGACCCATAAAGAAGGAAAGCCCTTCTTCATGTGGTATAACACCACTGCCATGCACCTCAGAACTCACTGTGCCAAGAAGCACGAGGGCAAGAGCGGTCAGGGGTTCTATAATGATGTCATGGTCGCCCATGATGAGAACATCGGCAGGATGCTCAAAAAGCTGGATGACCTGGGAATTGCCGACAACACCATTGTCATGTATTCGACGGATAATGGGCCGCATTATAATAGCTGGCCTGATGCCGGGATCACACCATTCAGGTCTGAGAAGAATACGAACTGGGAAGGCGGATGGCGCGTGCCGGCGTTCCTGCGCTGGCCGGCAAAGTTCAGGGCGGGGACAGTACTCAACGGCATCGTCTGCCATCAGGACATTCTTCCCACGCTGCTGGCAGCCGCTGGGGAGCCGAACATCAAGGACAAGCTCCTGCAAGGCCACAGGGCTGGGGAGAAGACCTACAGGGTCCATATTGACGGGGAGAATATGCTCCCCTATCTGATGGGGGAGGCTACTGACAGTCCCAGAAAGAAATTCGCCTACTTCAGCGACGACGGCGACCTGTTGGCGCTACGCCTGGGCGACTGGAAGGTCGTGCTGATGGAGCAGCGGGCCAAGACGATGCAATGCTGGATTGAGCCTTTCGTGCCCTTGCGGGGGCCGAAGATGTTCAACCTGCGGCGCGACCCCTTCGAGAGGGCTGACGAGAACTCGAACACCTACCATGATTGGTGTCTATCACACATGTACATAATCTACGGGATGCAAGCGATTGTGGCGAAGGATATCGAAAGTTTCATAGAGTTCCCCCCGCGCCAGAGGCCCGCCTCATTCAATCTGGACGCAGTGATGCGTCAGTTGGAGGAGGTTTCAAGCAGCAAAGGGCATTGAGCGTGTTCGGAGACATTGTTTCATGGAAAGGAGGTTAAAACAATGAATACTCAAAAAAATATAAAAAAATTTCATGAAGGTGGTTTCTAATGGCACTCAAAGAGTATAAGCCAGGGATGGCGTTTACGGGGGTCGTCGGGCGTACGGTGGACGTTTCACAGCCCGCCTGGCCTCAGCCGCTCCGCGCCAAAGAGGGCGCTCCGAACGTCCTGTTCATCGTCCAGGACGACACGGGTTTCGGACAGATGGGCTGCTACGGCAGCCCCATCGAGACGCCGAACATCGACAACCTGGCCAAAAACGGACTGCGCTTTTGCAACATGCACACCACGGCACTGTGTTCGCCGACCCGCTCCTGCATCCTGACGGGCAGAAACCATCATTCCAATGCCATGTCCTGCATCACCGAAGGTTCGACTGGCTTTCCCGGGAGCAACGGTTACATCCCGTTCGAGAACGGCTTTCTGTCGGAGATCCTACTCCAGCACGGCTACAACACCTTTGCCCTGGGCAAGTGGCATCTCACCCCGGCCACCGAGTTTACCGGGGCGGGGCCCTACGACCGCTGGCCGCTGGGCCGCGGTTTCGAGCGGTTCTACGGTTTCCTGGGCGCCGACACCCATCAGTACTACCCGGATTTGACCTACGACAACCACTCGGTACAGCCGCCCAAGACGCCGGAGGAAGGCTATCACTTCACAGAAGATATCACAGACAGGGCGATCAGCTTCATCGCCGACTCGAAGCAGAATGCGCCGAACAAGCCCTTCTTCATGTACTTCTGTCCGGGTGCCGGACACGCGCCCCACCATGTGCCCAGGGAGTGGGTGGATAGGTACAAAGGCAAATTCGACATGGGCTGGGACAGGTACAGGGAGATGGTCTTCGAACGCCAAAAGGAACTGGGCATAGTCCCCCGAAACGCCGAGCTCTCCCGCCACGATCCCGACGTCAAGCCCTGGGACGAGTGCTCAGACGATGAGAAGAAGGTCTATGCCCGGATGATGGAGGTCTTCGCAGGCTTCCTCTCCCACACAGACTATCACTACGGCCGCCTCTTTGCCTTCCTCAAGGAGATCGGCGAGTGGGACAACACGATCATCATGTTCATCTCCGATAACGGCGCCAGCGCCGAGGGTGGCCCGGCCGGATCGGTCAACGAGAACCTCTTCTTCAATTCCGTCCCTGAATCCCTGGAAGACAATTTGAAGGCCATGCCTGAGCTGGGGGGCCCCAAATACTACAACCATTATCCCTGGGGCTGGACCTGGGCCGGCAACACGCCCTTCCGCCGCTGGAAGCGGGAGACCTACCGGGGCGGCATCAGCGATCCGTTCATCGTCCATTGGCCTAAAGGAATTAGGGCCAAGGGCGAGGTCCGGACGCAATACGCGCATGCCATCGACATGGTCCCGACGGTGCTGGAGCTTCTGGGGATCGAGCCCCCGGCGAAGATCCGGGGCGTCACTCAGTCGCCGATCGAGGGCCTGAGCTTAGCCCATGCCCTCGACAATGCCCAGGCGCCGACCAAGCACGTCACCCAGTACTTCGAGATGATGGGCCATCGTTCCATTTATCATGACGGCTGGCGGGCCGTCTGCCCGTGGCCGGGGCCCTCGTTCCTCGAGGCCGGAAAGCCGTTGGGCGAGCCCATCCCCGCCGCCACCCTCACCGAGCTCGACGCGAACCATTGGGAGCTTTATCACATCGCCGAGGACTTCGCCGAGAACCACAACGTGGCCGCGGAGAACAAGGCCAAGTTGATCGAAATGGTGGCCCAGTGGTATGTCGAGGCGGGCAAGTACAATGTTTTGCCCGTAGACGGCCGTGTCATGCTGCGCGCCATGGAGGAGCGCCCCCGGATCGCGGTCGACCGCACGAGCTACACCTTCTACCCGAACACGCAGCCGATGGCCTCGGCGGTCAGAACATTTAACCGGCCGCACAGCATCACGGCCGACGTCGAGATCCCCCAGGCAGGCGCCGAAGGCGTGCTGCTTTCGCAAGGCGGCGTCGATGGCGGCTTTTCTTTCTACGTCAAGGACGGGAAGCTGTGCTATGTCCACAACTACGTCGGGAAGGAGATCATGATCGCCCGGTCCAGGGACAATGTGTCGGCGGGACGCCATGAGCTGAGGTTCGAGTTCGAGCCGACGGGAAAGCCGGATATCCGGGCCGGCAAAGGGTCGCCCGGCCGGGCCCAGCTCTATATCGACAAGAAACTGGTGGGGCAGATCGAGATGGCCGTCACGACCCCCATGGGGTACGGGCTGGGCGGAGGCCTGTCCGTCGGTCTGGACACGGGCTCGCCCGTCACCTCCGATTATAAGGCGCCGTTCCCGTTCACCGGCAAGCTCTACAAGGTCACTGTGGACGTCAGCGGCCAGTTGATCGAGGACGACGAGCTGACCATGAGGAAGATCATGGCCCGGCAATAAACCTGCTAATGCCGCCAGGAGGAGCGGCTCCCCCTGGCGATATCTAAACGCTTTAAGGAGGATTCCTATGAACGAACAAGACAGGATTCAAAGACAAGTCCTGCCCATTCCGGACAGGCAGCATGTGGGCTTAACCACTTTCGACGCAAAAGATCCGGATACCAGATATCCGCCAATCAGGCCGCTGCGGCCACCCAAAGGTGCGCCCAACGTCCTGATCGTATTGATCGACGACGTGGGTTTTGGCGCATCGAGCGCATTTGGCGGCCCGTGCCGGACGCCTACCGCAGAGCGCCTGGCCGCAGGAGGGCTGCGCTACAACCGCTTCCATACCTGTGCGCTCTGCTCGCCAACTCGACAGGCTCTGCTCACCGGGCGCAATCACCACACTGTGGGCATGGGAGGCATAACCGAAATGGCCACCTCGGCACCGGGCAACTGCTCAATCCGTCCCCTGAACTGCGCCCCTCTGGCCGAGACCCTCAAGCTGAATGGGTATGCCACTGCCCAGTTTGGCAAGTGCCACGAAGTGCCGCCCTGGGAGACCAGCCCGGCGGGCCCGTATGACAGATGGCCCACCGGCAGCGGCTTCGAATATTTCTATGGTTTCATCTGCGCCGAGACCAACCAATACTACCCTTCCATCTATCAAGGCACCACGCCCGTAGAGCCCGATAAAACACCTGAAGAGGGCTATCACTTCACCGAAGACCTGGCCAACAAGGCCATCAAATGGGTGCGCAGGCAAAAGTCGCTCATGCCCGATAAGCCCTTTTTCATGTACTTCGCCCCGGGGGCGACGCATGCCCCTCACCAGGTGTCCAGGGAATGGTCGGATAGATACAGGGGCAGGTTCGATGGAGGATGGGACAGGCTGAGAGAAGAGACGTTTGCCAGGCAGAAGGAGCTGGGCATCATCCCGGAAGATTGCGATCTCACGGCACGCCACCCGGAGATCCCGGCATGGGACGAGATGCTCGATGACCTCAAGCCGGTCCTGGCCCGTCAGATGGAGATATATGCCGGATTTCTGGAGCACACCGATTTCCAGGTCGGGCGTCTTATTGACGCTCTGGCAGATCTGGAAATACTCGACGATACCCTCATTTACTACATCATCGGCGACAACGGGGCCTCGGCGGAAGGGACGGTTCAGGGCACGTTCAATGAGATGCTGCCCCTCAACGGCCTGGCCGAGCTGGAGACTCCGGAATTCTTAAAGAAGAACATCGACAAGTTCGGCACACCTGAGGCATACAACCACTACGCTGTAGGCTGGGCACACGCCATGGATACCCCCTACCAGTGGACCAAACAGATCGCCTCTCACTGGGGCGGAACGCGCAACGGCACCATTGTCCACTGGCCGGGAGGCATCAGTGCCAGGGGCGAAATCCGCTCCCAGTTCCACCATGTGATCGATGTGGCCCCGACCATACTGGAAGCGGCGGGCCTCCCCGAACCGGCTTTTGTCAAGGGCATCCAGCAAAAGCCGTACGAGGGTGTGAGCATGCTCTACTCCTTCCATGACGGCAAAGCCGCCGAACGGCATGAGACCCAGTACTTCGAGATCATCGGCAACCGGGGAATATATCATAAGGGCTGGACGGCTGTCACCAAACACCGCACTCCCTGGGAGACCGGTGCGATCAAGACCGTTCCCTTTGATGAGGATGTCTGGGAGCTATACGACACGAAGGCAGATTGGACGCAGGCCCACGACCTCTCTAAAGAAATGCCCGATAAATTGCACGAACTGCAGAGGCTCTGGCTGATCGAGGCGGTCAAGTACAATGTCCTGCCCCTCGACGACCGTCTCAGCGAGCGTTTTCTTCCGGATATCTCCGGTCGGCCGCAACTGGTGCAGGGCAACCGGCAGCTCCTCTTCGGAGGCATGACCGGCCTGTCACCGCACTCGATATTGCCCGTCATGAACAAAACCCACGCTCTGACCGCCGAGGTGGTTGTGCCCGAAACAGGAGCCGAAGGGGTGATATTCGCCCAGGGAGGCATCACCGGCGGATTCAGCTTCTATGCCATAGGGGGACGGCTCAAGTATTGCTATAACTTCTGCGGTCTGCAGCATTTCTTTGTGGAAGCGGACCGGGCGATACCTGCCGGCAAGCATCAGGTGAGGATGGAGTTCGCCTATGACGGTGGCGGCCTGGCCAGGGGCGGCACGGTGACCCTCTATATCGACGGCCAGAGTGTGGGCAGCGGCCGCATCGATAGGACGGAGCCCTTTGCCTTCTCTGCCGATGAGACGGTTGACGTGGGAATGGAAGCAGGCTCACCCGTGTCGCCGGACTATGGCCCGAAAGCAAACGCATTCACCGGCGAGATCAACTGGGTGGAGATAGATGTGGACAAGGAGGCTATAGATCAGGACCATATCCTCACAGGCGAAGAGCGATTCCGGATAGCTCTGGCGCTGCAGTAAACGCATTTTCGCAAGGGTTAACGGTGAACTGGCAGGGCAAAGGCGAGATTGCCTTGCCAGTGAGCCGTTGATCTCCAAGGCAAATGGCCATATGTTATAAATACGATTACTTCATCATTAATTAACTCAAAATAGGCGTATTGCCTTTATTGGGCTTCAGAAGAACAAAAGTCTCCAGCATCCATTCGCAGGTGATGACCATTACGCTGATAGAACAACCGGGAATATCGACGGCTATCAAGTCCGTGGCACTTAAACGCTTTTTCGGGAGAATAGGAGGATGACGAATTGAAAATTGCATTTGTCTGTCTTGCTCTCGTCTTGATCTCAACGCCGGCATGGTCCATGGACAACTATTGGGATAGCTTCGGCTCACCGCAATTGGAGGCAAGCCTTGCCGGCGCTAACGAGTTCGACCGGGGAGACACAGTCAAGCTCAAAGTGGATCTCAGCAATTATGGCCGGATAATAGGACTGGATGCAGACAAGAAGGCGGATTCCGAGATGGAAGAGAAGCTTTCCGACAGGGAGTTTGAATATGAGCAGGCAATTCCCACTGCACTTAACATCACTGCCACACTTCGATCCGGTACAGACCTGATAGATGTCCAGTCTGATAGACAGTTAGTACAGGCCTTAAAATCAGGAAATAAGATAAAAAAGCCGCTGGATTTTACTGTAGAGATAGCGGGAGACGCGCCTGCCGGAATATATCCAATGTCTCTTGAATTGACTTATGACTACCAGAACAACGTGGAAGTTGATGCAGAAGAGCTGGATGCCAAAGCCGGTTTGAAAGGATTTCAGGTCGCTTACTCCTACCAGAAGGCCAACCAGACATTTGACATCCCCCTGAAGATCAGGAGCCAGGCGGACTTCGATATAGTGAGCAGTGATGCCAATCTATCGGTTGGCGAAGAGGATGGCGAAGTATCGGTTGTCTATATGAACACCGGTGAGGTGGCTGCAAGGGATGCTGCTGCTATTTTGAGCATCTCCAATCCCTTCTCGTCCACTGATGATCAGGCATTTATCGGAACTGTGCAGCCGGGTGAGAATAAGACGGTCGTCTTCAGGATAGACGTAGACTCTGATGCCACGGCCAAAGATTATGTCATAAGCAGCGAGATTAGATTTACCGATGTGAGGGGAGACTCTGCCATCTCGGACAGCATGAAGATTCCGGTGAATGTAGCAGATACAGCCACCAACACAACAGAGGTCATTATTGTGGCTCTGCTAATAGCTGCAGCATCTGGATTTTACATTTACAGAAGGAGGAGAGCATAGAGTTGGCCTCTGCCGAATCAGGATCCTGGGCAAGCTGGAACATTTGGGTGTAGGAGGATGGACGAATTGAAGAAAATAATCATATGTCTGACCCTTGTGCTGATGCTGGCATCTCCTTTGCCTGCAGGGGCTCAATTCATGCCATTGAGGTCTTCTGTTGAAAATTACTGGAATGTTATGGGATCGCCTCAATTGGAGGCGAGTGTGATTGGCACAAACGAGTTTGAGAGGGGTGATAAGGCCATCCTTTATGTGGGCCTGACAAATGTCGGGCAGATAACCGGGTACGAACCTGACGAGAGGCCGGAGGACCAGAAGGAAGAGAAGTTAGCAGAGAGAGAATTTACTTTGGAGAAGGCCAAAACAGCCGCCTTTCCCATCACCGGGATGCTCCGATCTGCCACCCAGTCCATCGAGATTCAGTCCGGTCCGCAGATTGTGGAGGGCCTGGCCAGCGGCTCGAAATCCAGTGATCCCATGGAGTTTGCCATCGAAATAGATAACGATGCTCCTGAGGGCAATTATACTCTGGCTCTTGACCTGTTTTATCTATGGCAGGAGAACACCGGTGTTGGTGCACAGGATTATGAGCCCATATTGGGATTAATCGGATTTCGGCAATCCAGCCTGTTCGCGATGAAGATGCAATCAATCAACCTTTCTGTGGTGGTCAAGGGCAAGGCAGACTTTGAGGTTGTCAACGTTGATACAGATTTAAATGCAGGCCAGAGTGGAGGCACCGCCAGGATCACCTACAAGAACATGGGCAAAGAGACAGCCAAGGACGCCATTGCCAGGGTAAGTCTATTTATGCCCTTTTCCTCAGAAGATGATCAGGCCTTCCTGGGAACAATGAATCCGCAAGACGAGGCGACTGTGACATTCAGGATCGACGTAAAGGACGGCGCGACAACTGGAAATTATAGCATCAATAGCGAGGTCAAGTATACCGACCTCAAAGGCAATAGCATCACGTCGGAGAGCGTAAGCATTCCGCTGAAGGTTGGACCCGCCAGACAATCTTACACAAGAATAGCGATCCTGGCGCTGATAGCATTGGCCGGGATAGGCATTTACATCTTCAAAAAGAAAAAGGAGCAATCGCACTAGGCGATATTCACAGGGAATATCCTGCGCTCTTCCACGGTGGCGTTTTCCCAGGGCCGCAGCAGCAGCATGATCACTTCTGTGCTGCCGCTCATCCTGGCCTTGAATGTGAAGTCAGTCTCTTCGGGAGCGCCCATCATCTCCGGTGCGGATTCTTCTGCAATATCAGAAGAGCCTTCCAGGCTCAAATAATCGGGATCGAAATTCGTCCACCATTCAAAGCCGGTTCCGGCATTGTATGGCAGAGATATGGTAAAATTTTCGCCTACGGTAGCATTTATGGCTTCTTCGCAGGGCGCATTGTCGCAGATGCTGGCAGAGGCTGCTGCCATTAGCAGGAATGCAGCAGCCAGAATTACTTTTGTATATCTTTCCATCTGGAATTCCTCTATAGCCATTATAGCCTTATGATTACTTAATATTTACTGATCAAAAAACTCCGGTTAGATCAACTGAAATCCGGATTTAGGGCAAATTCTTTATACAATGATGACTATAATCAATAATCAGGTGAGAATCATGGACTCTTCTTTGAGCAAAATGTATTATATCTCGGTTGGCATTTTTGCGCTTATCATTGCAATATGCCCGGCAAATGGAGAGACTGAGAGCGTGGTTTTGAGCGACTACAAGGTTTCGTTTGATTTGGATACCTCATTGGGCCATACTATAGAAGTTCAGCCTCCCATAATTGGAGAAAATGACACCAACTATGGTGCATATATAAAATTTTCAAACGAAACGCAGATTCTGATGGGAATCGACGTATTCAATACGGCAAAAGATGCGACGCTTGAGCCTGAGCTGGAACTTGTCCAGGTCTATGCCAGAGGCGATGAGAACACCACAGTCACCACCAGGTCGGTGGATGGCAGGATGGGCATTCAGACCACCAGCATAAGCAAATCCGGTGATCCTTCTTTCTCATTCCGCTCCTGGATTGATAGCCAGAAGTGCGAATGCGGCGAGGTCTACGCAGGAACTGCGAAGTTGGAGATTTTAGGCATCGTCCCGGCCAATATCTCTGAGAATCTGCTCAATTCCCTTCATGTGGTGAGTATGGCAAACGCTGTAGCGCCAGAGCCGGCCGGCTCGAAAACTCAGCCTGCTGCGTTGAGCGGCACACAGCCTGCTGCAAATGAAGCCTCGCCGGTATCTGCATCGAGCCTCGATTCGGTCCAAAAGGCTAAAATTGAAAAAGCATGGCTGAACTCCTTCTATCCAGCCGATCCTGCTTACTGGCAGTTGCATGCCTGGGCGAATTTGTAAATTTTGATCTGATTCGCTCTTTTTATTCCTTTTTAGTTCCATTGCAGAATTTTATGGCTCTGTGCCTCTGTGGTGAAAACGTCGTTAGCCATTGGTTACACCCAATAATCACAAACGTCCACCACAGAGACGCTAGAAGCGCACAGAGGACTCACAGAGACGAAGTGTCAATAATCCACAGAAAATAGAGAAGGGCCGAATCACTTCACCGCCCACTTTAAATAGCGAGGAACCAATTTTATATATCGAGAATTCCAGAGGATATGAAATGCAGCCAAATCCATTCAAATACGACGACTCCTGCAAGCACTGCGGCGTCTGGCCTATCTCAGAGGGGCCGCATCATGAGAAAGACTGTCCCAGACATCAATCCCAAATGGCATTTGACTCCGATCTGAGCCGCAAATATCCCTGCAAGTTCTGCGGCGCGGTTCCGTTTATTGCCGGCCCCCATCATAAAGAGGATTGTCTGCGCCGGATTAAGTTTTAGAGGTTGAAGGCTGGTGGCCACAATCATTTTTAGCTTTATGTGGGTAATGAAGCGATTCGGCTTTTAGCTATTTCCTATGTGGTGAAAGTCCAGGAGACCACTGGGCCGGCCCTGGCGCAAACGACTTCACCACAAAGGCACAAAGCCAAGAACGAAAAGCTCATTTTCAGGCAAATGCCTCCTCCATAATCTTCCCATAAATATACCGGAATATCAGCTTGCCTGTTGCAATCACCGGCGTTGCCAGCAGCGCTCCCAAAATGCCGAATGAGCCGGTAGCGACGATGACTCCTACCAATACTATCAACGGCGGCAGGTCCACGGCACCGCCCATGATCCTGGGCACGAGGAGCTGGTTTTCCACCATCTGCACCAGAGTGTAGAAGACGATGATTATCACCGCAAAGACCAGGTGGCCCACCTCCAGGTGCGTCGATCCGAAGAGCAGGGCCACCAAAACTGCGGGAACCGCAGCCAGGATGGGGCCGACATTGGGGATCAGCTCCATGAATCCGGCGATCACTCCCAGGAAGAATGCCTGGGGCAGACCAAGGATGAATCCGCCGATCCAGGTGATCAGGCCCACCAGGACCATGAGGTGAATCTGGCCGCGCAGAAAGCCGGTCCAGGTCCTGTGGATGCTTCCAAAGAGCAGGGAGAGCTCCGGGCCGTGGCCCGGAGGTATCAGATCGGAGAACCACTTCTTCATCTCGCCGGCGGAGAGAGTCATCTGCAGCGACATGAGCAGAGTGAACAGCACCGAAGCCAGGCCGGAGAACGTCGGCCCCAGATATCCGGCGAGAGCGCCCAGCGCCTTTCCAACACGGCTGCTCAGGTCGGCCACCGACATATGCACCGCAGGGGCAGGCACTGCGGCACCGGAGGTGGCGGCATTGAGGGCCTTGGTAATGGTCTCAAGCGCCGGATTGAAGGCCGAAGCCAGGAATCTGTGGTCCTGCAGGGAAACGGAGATGGACTGGATGGCGAAGATGAGCTTTTCGACAATTACATTGGGATCGATCTTCATGGCGAAGTTAATGGCATCCACCAGCGGCTGGATGAGCAGCAGGGGAATGATGAGCATCGCTGCCACCACAAACAGATATGTGATTAAAATGACGAAAGACCGATTAAGCCGGAGGCGGACGGAGAAAAACCGGATAACGGGATCGACCAGCAGGGCCAGCAGGGCGGCGCATATCACGAGAGAGAGGGATGACCGCCCGGCATAGATGATGAAAAGCACAGCCAGAAAGAGAAAAATCCCCATAATATAGCGTGTGGGCTGGCTCCAGTGGTTGCCGGCCATGGCTGCCTGACTTGCTGCCTTATCCTCGTGCAGCCGATCGCTGGCAGGTAGATCTTTTCCCCGATTATTGTTTTTTGTCTCGCTCATTTTGATTCACCCTTCATAGCATCATTCATGCCGGCCTGGTCGGCCTTCGAGATCTTGTCTAAATTTCTTTGTATAGATATGGCAGTGCAATCGCCAATCTCCATAAAATAGCCGTCTGAGATCTCTGATCCTGGTTTGGATCGACGGCTAGAATTCATAAACGAGGTTCTCTCTCAAGAGCATTAAGCTTTTCTATTTGATGTATATTTTATTCCTCTTGGCCCGGAACTCACTGGAACCTGCCGGACTTGCCGTCCTGGAATTTCTTTGCCGATCTGGACATAGTTTAGCCGCAAATTTGAAATATAATCATTAAAGATTCTATTTAATAAACGGTGACTTTATGAGAATCAGGACATATTTGATTTCGATTGCGATAGCATCCATATTCATATTATTAGTGGCAATGGCTGTCGATGAGAATGAAGAGAAGTCTGCGCCGGCGGCAGATCCTCTGCCATCCTGGAATGAGGGATCGACAAAGGACGCGATCATGGATTTTGTGACAAATACAACCAACGAGAGCCATCCGGACTATGTGCCGGCGGAGGAGAGAATCGCCACATTTGACAACGATGGCACTCTCTGGTGCGAGTATCCGGATTACGTCCAGTCCATCTTCATGTTCGACCGAATCAGGGAGATGGCAGCAGAGCATCCGGAATGGAATGATACGGAGCCCTTCCGGTCCATCATCTCCGGCGAGAGATCCTACTCCACGAACTTTACAGTCAATGAGTCGCTGCAGATTTACGTCACCACCAGCTCCAACCTGACCGCAGACGAGTACATGAGCCTCGCCGGCGAGTGGCTCAATAGCACGCAGCATCTCAGATTTGGCCAGCCCTACACCAAATGCGTCTACAAACCCATGCTGGAACTGCTCAGTTATCTGCAATCCCAGGGCTTCAAGGTCTACATAGTTACAGGAGGAGACGAGGACTTCGTGCGCAGCTTCTCCGAGGAGGTATATGGCATTCTTCCTGAGCAGGTGATCGGCTCGGCATTCAAGCTGCAGTTTGTAGAGAACAACAGCAGCGTTTCGGTTGTAAAGCTCCCTCAGATCCTGGTCATGGATGATGGCCCGGAGAAGGCCAAGGAGATACAGCAGAACATCGGAATGAGGCCGATATTCGCCTATGGTAATTCGAACGGAGATATTGCCATGCTGCAGTTCGCTACATCGGACTCCCGACATGGATTGGGTCTGCTCAATCATCACGACGACCCCGTCCGCGAGTATGCCTATGACAGGCAATCGCCAATCGGAAGACTGGACGAAGGTCTGGATATAGCCGGAGAATGGGGCTGGCAGATCGTCAGCATGAAAGACGACTGGAAGGAGATATTTTAATATTTAAAATTTAAAAATGGGCCTGAATCTCAGGCCCTCAGATTTCTGACCAAATTCTTTTTTCATCAATTCTGCTCTTCATCAGGGCTTCAAAAAAAAATTAGCTCTCCACCTCCATTACAACCTTCTCCAGCTTCCCGGTGAACGGGAAGGGGCTGTTGTAGCTATTGGCGACAGGCGTCTGGGGATCCTTGCCCACCTCCAGCCCCTCCTCGAAGGAGTAGCGCTTGGGCACTGTGCGGGGCATGGAGACCTTTCCCTGCTCCTTGCCGTTGATAAAAAGGGTGCCCTCTCCCTGATAGGGTCCCGTCTTGTCAAAGGCAAAGCTCAGAGTGGACTGACCGGCAGCGACCTCATCTCCGGAGGTCACAATGTAATGGCGCAGCCCCAGGAAGTTGTAGTCGAAGACCAGATGACTGTCCTGGATGTAAAGGGACAGCCCGGCAAACCGGCCGCCGATGGAGAAGAGCACGCCCTCCGCTCCGCTCTCCGGGATTTCTACATAGGCGGTTATGGTATAGGAGCTGTTGTGAGTGTCCGGGATATCCGGCTCCATGATCTTCTCCACATCCGGCCTGTAGGTGTAGGTGAACTTCCCGGTCTTCTGAAGCTCATCATATCTAGCTCCTGCCCGGTCGTCCAGGGGAAGCACATTGTACTTGCCGGCCTCGGCCCACCAGCGCTCCTGCATCTCCTGAAGCTTCTCCGGGTTTTCGGAAGCCAGGTCGTGAGCCTCGGATACATCTGCGGACAGGTTGTACAGCTCCCAGACGTCCTGGTCGAAGTTGCCTCCGGATGCCAGGTGATGGAATGCTACTGCCTTCCAGTTGTCGTACCACAGGCCGCGCGTGCCCATCATCTCGAAGTACTGCACAGCTTTCTGGGTCGGAGCGTCAGGATTGCCGAAGGTGTAGGCCAGGCTCGTGCCCTCCACCGGCCTCTGGGCTATTCCTCTGTACTCCTCCGGAGCCGTCAGGTTCAGGACCTCCAGCACGGTGGGCACTATGTCTATGGCGTGGCAGAACTGGCTCCTCATGCCGCCCTGATCCGGGATGCCTGCCGGCCAGTAGATGATCAGGGGATCGTGGGTGCCTCCCTCGTGGCTGGTCCACTTGTAGAGCCGGTTGGGTGTATTATCGGCCATAGCCCAGCCCAGCGGGTAGGTGGGATAGCTCGCCGGCCCGCCCAGATCGTCGAGATTGGCCAGCATTGTGCTTATGTTGGAGAAGGCAGTGGCCATGAACTGCTGCTGGAAGCCTGAGGAGTCACCGCCCTCTGAGATGCCGTTGGACCAGAGAACCATATTGGTATAGCCGTTGGCGTCTCCCTCCGGAGAGGCTCCGTTATCTGATATCACCACAATCATGGTATTCTCAGCGAGGCCGCTCTCGTTCAGATAATCCATGAACCGGCCTATCTGCTCGTCGGTGTAATCGATGTATGCGGCGTGAACCTCCGCCAGGCGGGCGTAGACCTTCTTCTCGTCATCAGTCAGGCTGTCCCAGGCTTTGACGTACTCATCCCTGGGCGGCAGGACTGTGTCCTCTGGAACCACTCCCAGAGCCTTCTGCCGCTCCAGCGTCTCATAACGCATCACATCCCAGCCCTGGTTGAAGCTGCCATTGTACTTCTCGATGTACTCCCTGGGGGCGTGGTGCGGCCAGTGGCCTGCTCCGAAGGCCAGGTAGAGGAAGAAGGGCTTGTCCGGGTCGTTGCTCTTACCGTCGCTGATGAACTGGATGGAGCGGTTAACCAGGTCGCTGGAGAGGTGGTATCCCTCTTCCGGAGTGGCCGGTGGACTGATGCGGGTGTTGCCGGCTACCAGGTCCGGATACCACTGGCTGGTATGAGACTCCAAAAAGCCGTAGTACCTCTCAAATCCCCTGCCTAAAGGCCACTGGTCGTAGGGCCCGGCGGCGTTGATGGTGTCTGATGGGGCCAGGTGCCACTTGCCGGCGCAGTAGGTGTTGTAGCCCTGCTCTTTCAGCATCTCAGGCATGGTGGCTGCGGCTTTGGACAGGTATGTGGTGTATCCGGGATAGCCTGCCGGAAACTCCATCAGCACGCCCACACCCACGGAGTGCAGGTTTCTGCCGGTGAGAAGGCAGGCCCGGGTAGGCGAGCAGATGCCTGTGGTGTGGAAGTTATTGTAGGAGAGGCCTCCCGCTGCCAGGCGGTCGATGTTGGGCGTCTCGACAGGTCCGCCGAAGCAGCCCAGGCCGCCAAACCCGATGTCGTCGAGCACCAGGAAGACCACATTGGCTGAGCCCTTGGCTGCCCGGTCAGGCTCCAGGCTGCAGGCCACTGAATCTTTGTAGGTCAGGCCGATCTTCTGGCCCTGGCAGGTTCCGCTCTCCCGGGATGATGCCGATGGATCTGATGCCCCGGAAGCGGATGCACTGGCATTGGCGGACTGGATGACCAGGACCGTCTCCTTCTGGGGGGATGCAACGTCCTCATTGGCCACATCGGCCAGAGTGGAGCTGTCGGTCAGAACCTTTCTCCTGTTGGTGACCAGTTCCAGGCCGGACCGCTCACCGGCCAGGGCAGAACTGCTCTTGTCGTCTGCTGCCAGATAGTCGTACGGCTGGCTCTGTCCAGCCGCTGAATCATCCGTTGCGGCTGGAGAGTCATCGCTATCCGCGGCAAAGCCACCGGACGCGATGATGGCGAACAAAAAAATTGCAATAGCCATTATCAGTCTTTTTCTATCAAAGATATTAATACCTCCTGAGATCTTTGATAGCATCATAGTAATATATGTCTTTTGCCTAAATTGTCTAAAGAGCACCGATAAAAAGATCAATAGATAGGATGGGGATAATATGAAATATAGAATGTCAACTTTAGGATTAATTCTTTTATCAATCTGCATTTTGGGGCATTCTGCGCTGGCTGAGGGCGCGGCAGAGCAGGCCGGCCTGCCATCCGGCCAGGGTGAGTACAATCAGGGTGATCAGGATGAGTACAGCCAGGATCAGTATGCTCAGGCGGAGAGGTTTCTGCCCGCCAATGCCACTTCCTCCATCTTCAACGCCAGCGTCGATCCTCACTGGATCGCGGGAACGGATTCTTTCTGGTATCTGAAGAATGGCAGGGGAGGCGATCAGTTCGTCCTTGTGGACATCGGGAACAGGACAAAAGCCGCTGCCTTCAACCAGACCTCTCTGGCGGCATCGCTCTCCGCCGCGGCCGGCGAGCCGGTTGATCCAGACCGTCTTCCCTTTGCAGAGATCACTGTCTCAGAGACAGATGGGGCTGGAGCAGTCGAGATTGAATTTGAGGCTTTTGACAGAAGCTGGCAATATAACGCCACCAGCGGCGATCTGGTGCAGGACTCCCCCCGGCCCCTTAGCCGAGGCGAATCTCTCTCCCCGGACGGCAGGCTGGCAGCCTTCGTGCTGGACCATAACCTCTGGATCAGAGACACTGAGACGGGTGAGAGGTATCAGCTCACAGATGACGGGACAAAGGACTACGCCTATGCGGAGCGCTCCGAGACGGTCTCCCATCCCGTCACCCTGGCAAGGCTCAATGAGACGGCAAAGCCCTATGCCGTCTGGTCACCGGATTCGACCGGGATCGCCACATTCAGGATGGACCAGAGGAATGTCTCGCAGATGCATCTTCTGGAGTATGTTCCAGGCAATGACAGCCGGCCCAGGCCCTGGAGCTACAGGTTCGCAACTCCTGGTGACACAGCCCTTCCCATGTACGAGCCGCTGGTCTTCGATGTCGCCGGCAGGAGGGCCGTTGCCGTAAATGGCCCGGCCCAGCCGGAGGTATCGCTGATGGATACAGAGGACGATGTGCTGCAGTGGTGGAGCGATGACAGCCGTACTCTCTACTCCCTCTACGCAGAAAGAGGAGAGAAGGCCCTGCGTCTCCTCCGCACCAATCCAGAAACGGGCCGGACGGAGGAGGTCCTGGAGGAGAGGGGCAGCACATTCGTAGAGGCTAACCTCGACTATGCCCGCCCGCCCAACGTGCAGGTCCTGAAGAGCGGGGATGTGATCTGGTTCTCGGAGAAGGACGGCTACGGCCACCTCTATCTCTACGGGCCGGACGGAAAGGAGAAGAACGCCATCACTTCAGGTGATTGGGCGGTCAGAGACCTGCTCTACGTCGACGAAAACGCATCGCTGGTTTATTACCTAGCGGGAGGCAGGGAGGCGGGGCGCGATCCCTACTACCGGCACCTCTACCGGTCCTGCCTGAACGGCAGCGGCCAAAAGCTGCTCACCCCTGAGGACGCAGACCACAATGTGCAGGTGGCCCCGGGCGGGACGGCCTTCCTGGATAGCTATTCAACAGTTGAGCAGCCGCCGGCAGCAGTGCTGAGGGACATGAATGGCAGCGTCATTCTGGAGCTGGAGAAGGCGGACATCGGCAATCTCACAGAGATGGGCTGGAGGGCCCCGGAGCGCTTCTCAGTAAAAGCCCTGGACGGAGAGACCGACCTGTACGGCCTGATCATAAAGCCCACGGACTTCAATTCCTCCCGGAAGTATCCGGTGGTGGAGACGGTCTACCCCGGCCCCTGGATAATAGTAACCGCCAAGTCGTTTCCTTCAGACATGGCCTGGGTGAATAAGATCTTCTGGAGGGCACAGGCAGTGGCGGAGCTTGGATTCATTGTCATCACAATGGACGGGCCGGGCACACCCTACCGCTCCAAGCAGTTTCACGATGCCTGCTACGGGCGGCTGGGCGAGGCGGGAGGGCTGGCAGACCATGTCAATGCCTTAAAGCAGCTTGCAGTCGACCGGCCCTACATGGACCTGGGGCGAGTGGGGATGTTCGGGCACTCGGCAGGCGGATTCATGACCGCCCAGGCTCTGCTCACCTATCCGCAGTTTTATAAGGTGGGCGTGGCCTCAGCCGGAGACTACGACAGCCGGTTCTACGGAGCCTTCTGGGGCGAGAAGTACGAGGGGCTGAATGCGTCTCTTTACGGCGAGCAGATAACCTCATTGAAGGCCTCGAACCTCACCGGCAAGCTCCTGCTCGTGGCCGGGGATGTGGACGACAACGTCAATACCTGCATGACCATGCAAATGGTGGATGCGTTCATCAATGCCGACCGGGACTTTGACCTGCTGATCATGACCGGCAGGAACCACGATCTGAGCTACGACACGTACTATCTGCACAGGTTGTTCGGGTATCTGGAGGAGAACCTGAAAGTGACATAAGCTGAGCAGAAAAGCCGGCTATTTTTACTTCTATTTTTCCGAATTTATGAAGAAATCAGCGAAATTTCGTCTTGTCCAATTTCATATCCTGACTATGCGTTCAATCATATATGAGCGTCGAAACAATTTCAGGACTCTACAAAAGCGAAGTACTTTGGATAGATTTAAATATGATAAAAAAGAATAAACATGTGTGCTGAATGATTTTATATTCTTTTTGTATATTATGATTCTTCTTTTTTTGGCTTTGTTAATTATATCATCTTTATCAATAATGTTAATTTTTTCAGGATTTAAGATCTGCAGCGATTTTATTACCAGTTTTAACATTTTTTTAGATCAGTCCTCTAATATTGTAATTAACTTAACGATTATCTTAGCATTCATTATAGCTATAATTTTATTATTTTTAATTGTAATTTGGATCTTCAAAGATACCAGCCTAATAATACTACCATTCGAAGTAGCTGATAAAGAAGGATCGTATAATGGCAAATCCGTATCGATGCTTCTTGAAGCTGAAATACAAACGATCGCGGAAATACATGATTTTCAGTACCCGGTGGTCTTACCTAAATTTAAGTCTGAAACCAAATCTGTATTAAGCTCCGGTTTTAGCCCAATACCCACTGCGGTTGTACAAATATCTCCACCGACTAGCGGGCTGAATAACTCTCTCTTAAATTTGGGGACAATTGGACTTGGAACAACAGCAATATCGATAGGCCAACTCTTGATAACGCTAAAACGAAGCTGTCCATATCGAGCTTCGACATGCATTATTTCTGGAAGTTTGCAGAATTATGGGTCTCGAGCTTGTCTGGTTGTCACCATTGAATCAGAGAGAAAATCACGGAAAATAGAATCGAGTAATGATGCAGAGATCGGAGAATTTAAAGGGATGTCAATACCTGGCCTGATCAGAAATCTTTCATATAAAATTGTCTTTGAACTATCCAGGGATAATTTCCCAGAGTCAATGACGTGGTTGGAATTTAAATATATCACAGAAGCATTAAATAATTATTACTTATATATATTAAATGAAGACATGAAAAGACTTGATGATGCAGTTGACAAATCCTTAAGAGCGGCTGATTCCCGGAGAAATTACTTAGGCATTTCAAACTTGTTATATAATTTAGCGCTTATATTTCTCAATAAAGGAGATTACAAAGAAGCCCAAAAAATGATGCAACGATCTTTAGAAATTAATGAATCAAATTCGGATGCATGGAACATATTAGGATTAATACTTGATGAGCTAGTTCAAAATGATGAGGCGATATCATGTTATGATAGGGCTATTAAAATTAATAATAAAAATACAAATGCCCTAAATAATAAAGGCTGGTCCTTATATCTACAGGGAAAGGAAAAATACAATGAGTCCATTAAATGTTTTGAAGGCGCATTAGATAATGATAAAAATATTCCAAACGTTTGGGATAATAAAGGGGTAGTCTATTTTGCTCAAGGACGCTATGAGGACGCACTTGAATGCTATGAAAAAGCAATAGAGCTTGACAAAGTTAAAAAATGGGCTGTACATAATGCTTTCTATAACAAAGCCAATACTCTAGTTAATTTAAAACGATATGATGAGGCTGTTTCAGCATATGAATCAGCAATAGATAAGGATGGAAGCTTCACACAGGCGATGGTATCGATTGCTGGTTTGTATAGAAAAATTGCCGAAAAAAAGTCCGGATCTGAAAAGAAGGAATTGATGAAAAAAAACAAAGATTATTGCAAGAAAGCAAAAGAATTAATAAAAAGAGAAATCGAATATAATCAAGCATGCTATTATGCTATATGCGGAGATTCTAAAACATCATTAGAACTTTTGAAAAAAGCTTTAGAGAAAAAACAGCAAACTCTTGAATACATTCTAAAAGATCCGGATTTGGATTTTATCAGGAACGAATTAAAAAACTTTTTTGAGCATCCTACGTAATCACTCTCACAAAGGCAGCTCCTACATGGGATACCATCGGCTCTTATCTTTTCCAGGGGCGTTTCCTCCTCCTGGAGCTACTTCAATCGGAATTCCCTTAATGTATTCGCATCGCTCTGGCCGCTGCTTGCCGGAACGAATAGATGATAAGATCTCTACTCGAAGTTGTATATGTAGGTCCAGAAGATGACCGCATCGCCCCGGAAGCAGTAGACTGCTGCTAGAAGCTACGCTTCAAAACCATGCTCCATCAGGATCTGGCTGACCATATCTGGATGCACGTCTGCATTACCACATCGATGCTGCCTGCTCTTGCCTATTGATGTACAGAGTCCAGAAGCCTCTGTGGCTGGCGGCCCGCTCCAAGATCATCTTTAGAGCTATGGTCTGGCCGGAACCTCGCTGTCCGATACGATGTTGAAGTGCCTTTCTACCATGACATTATATTCTAGACCAGATGCCCGTCTTTGACGAAGAGAGACAGGCTGCAAAAGCGCCCGCCCACGGAGAAGAGCCCTCCCTTTTAGCAAGCTGTTTTGCTGCCTGGAAGAGAACTTGAAAAAAAAAATGAGCTGCTTTCTATGGGCTCATACTTCTAATAAATCCAGATTATCTCCGTCTAAATCAGCTCGCCCCTCCCACAATCGGATACGCCCTCGACGGCGTATTGGGATACTTCTTCATGCTGGCCACGAGCTGCCGGTAGACCGTCTGGAAGGCCTCGATCACATAGTCATGCTCTCCGGCGATATTGTGCTCTTCTCCCGGGTCCATCTCGATGTTGTAGACCGCCGGGATCTGGGAGTAGTCGCTCTCCGGCCCCTGGAATGAGTCATACGCCGTCCGGATGACCTTGAACTGGTGCCAGCGCATGGCAGCGGGAAGCGTCGTGGCGGAGCTGTCCGTTCCCGTGTACCAGACCACCCACTCCCGGCTGGAGTTGTCCTGCCTGCCCAGCAGGAAATCGGTCTGGTCCAGGCCGTCGATGGGCCGGTCGGAGGGAGTCTCTCCCTCACCCAGGGAGGCGAATGTGGAAAACAGGTCCATTGAGCACATGATCTCATTGGAGACCCGTCCCTCCTCTATCTCGCCAGGCCAGCGGATTATGCAGGGAACGCGCACGCCGCCCTCGTAGACTGTGCCGATTCCGCCCCGGAAGGGGGAAAAGCCGGAATCAGGCCACTGGTCGAGCGTCGGCCCGTTGTCGCTGGTGAAGACCACGATGGTGTTGTTGTCCTTGCCGATCTCCTTGAGAGTATCGATGACCTGGCCCACGTGATAGTCAGTCTCCATCACTCCATCGCCATACGGGCCGCGGCTGGACTCTCCGGCGAAATCGGAGTTGGGAACGCTGGGAAAGTGCGTCCTGGCCAGGGGCAGGTAGATGAAGAAGGGCTCTGTGGAGTTGGCCTGCTCCTTGATGTAGGCGATGGCCCTGTCCATGCACTGCTCATCCACTATTCCCAGGCTGCTGGTGTTCAGGGGCATGACCATGGTCAGACTCTCGCCCTTTTTAGCCTCCACCAGGCCATAATTGTCATTCAGCCCCTCAGCCCACTCCGGGTCGTAGCCGATGCGCTCTTTCAGGCTGTAGGTGTTCAGGTGGTAGAGTATACCGAACCACTGGTCGAAGCCCATGTTCTGGGGCATGCTCTCCTCCACGTCTCCCAGGTGCCACTTGCCGAACATTGCCGTGCGGTAGCCGGCATCGGAGAGCACCTCTGCCAGTGTGGTCTCATTGGGCGACATGCCGGCGAGCGAGCCCGCCGCCGAGGCCAGCGTCATGCCGCTCCTGATGGGCAGCCTTCCGGTCATGATCGCTGCCCTGGTGGGGGTGCACTGGGTCTCGGAGTAGAAGGAAGTGAGCCTCAGGCCCTCGGCAGCCATCTGGTCCATCCGGGGGGTGGGCGCGCCCAGCACTGCACCGCCGCCGTAGCAGCCGGGGTCCATGTAGCCCATGTTGTCTACGAGTATGATTATGATATTCGGCCTGGGCGGCTCAGGCATGACGTCCTCCGTCACAACCTCCGCCAGGGTGGAATTATTGGATAATGCATTTTTCCTGTTGGTCAGAACCTCCGCCCCAGGATTGTCGGGCGCTGCGCTGTCGGCTCCATATCCCTTCAGGTCGTGCGGTATGGGGGACAGGCCGGTGTTTCCTGAATCCAGGCTGCAACCGGCAATCGAGATCATTAGGAATGCGGCAATTGCCAGTTGATATAGTAGTCTATTCATAGTAGTAACCTCCGACAGTTTGTAACGGACTTTTGCGTATATCTATTTTCCCTCATAGTGGACTGAATTTTTATAGAAAGGCACATTTATTAAACTATGAATATTTCAGATTTAATTATTTTGCCTGATAGATGGATAAAAAGATATTGAATGAAGCCGAAAAAGATAAATGCTTAATTGCGACTATTTATTTATCATGAAACAGGTGATATTCGTATTTTTATCTATTATAACTTATATTATTAGCTCAGCCGTAGTCGCGGAAGCAGATTCCATTACAGCTAAATATTATGATGATTTTGGGAAAAAGATGTATGCTCAGGGGATGTATGAAGAAGCTCTGAACATGCTAAATAATTCTACCAACGCTGACGAGGACTATGCGGAGGCTTGGTTTGATAAGGGAAAGGCTTTATGTGCTTTGTGCAGGGAAGCGGAAGCAAATGAGGCCTGGGAAAAGGCCAGAGAACTCAATCACGAGAAGGCGATAATCTCGACGCCCGCTAATTGCTGCACAGATATTCCAAAAGTATCTGATAATCCTTCAGATTCCAGATCAATCACCTGGGATTTTGAGGCTGGCAATTTAAGAGGCTGGCATGCAATCGGAGGGGCCTTTGAAGGACAGCCTGAATGTAACTTTTCGGGTCTAAAAAGCCTTCAGGGCAAATGCTGGATATCCTCGGACGACGAAGCTACGGGAATTCTAATATCATTGCCCTTCAGGATCCTTGGTGACAGAATAGATTTCCTGATAGGGGGATGCTCTAACTGCTCTGTGAGCCTCATCTCGAACGATTCTGTCGTTATGATTTCCCAGGGAAATGGCACAGATACAATTAATAAAGTTGTCTGGAATGTATCGGCATACAAGAGAGAGAGCGCTTATCTGAGACTATCAGATGGAAGTGCCAGCACAGGGGGGCATTTAAATTTCGATGATTTGAATTTCGACATCCCTCCTCGGCTGATAGATTCTCTATAATATCTTTTGAGAGCAGAAAATGATTAATGCGATAATCTATTTATCTTAAGAAGAATAACTATGAAGCGCTGAATTATAGAATCACTTACGAATAGCAAGAGGTTTTGATTATGAAATACAGTTCTATGTTATTATGGATTTTTTTAATCTTCTGCGTGATCATATTTACATCAAATGCTGAAGAGATTTCACCAGAGACCATCAAGAAGGTAAAACCATCTGTAGCCATTGTTTATGCTTATGACGGCAGCAGCAATGATCCTGTATCTCAAGGAAGTGGATTTTTTGTTGATGTTCGAGATAACCAAAGCTATATGATCACCAATTTTCATGTATTAAAGAGCATTCTTGGCACAGAAGGGCACATAGAAATTGATGCAAATATGGGCGGATATGGTTTATATTCTACCAAACTTATTGTTAGCGAGGATATTTCTCATGACCTTATCTGCATCGCGGTGGATATTCCAGAGGGTTCTGCAGCGCCACCAACCCTACAGGTAAATAACTCTATGCCATCGGAAGGCGAATCCATTATTGTAGTTGGTATGCCTGATGAAGAAATGACAGTCTCGAACGGAATAATTTCTTCTATTAGTGAGAATGCTCTGTATGGAGGGGAAGTGCTAAAGATTACAGCACCGATATACAAGGGATCAAGCGGCAGTCCCGTGATCAACTCGAAGGGAGAGGTTGTTGGAGTCGCCAGCTATTATAGCACAAAAAGTACGTATGGACCTTATTATGCCATTATCGGAGATGGAGTGATGAATCTAATATCATCTGCAGGCTCAAGCCAGGAAAAGGAGCTGAAGAATTTTGGCCTGACACTCAATGACAAGAATCGTTCTCAAGGCTATGACGCAGCAAGATCTAATGATTTTGAAGAAGCCAGCTCCTACTTCGGCAAAGTCGCGGAAGAGAATGAATCTGATACCGATGCGGCATTCCTTGCTGGCTATTGCAGCAAAGAGGCGGGACTATATGAGAATGCTATAAACTATTACGATAATATCCTTGGAAAGAATCCTCAGGATGTGTCGGCACTAATCGGAAAAGGAGACGCTTTAATCAATCTGGGTAATTATAGTGAAGCTGTTGAGTGCTTCGACAGAGCTCTGGAGATCGGTTCAAATAGATTGGATGTTTGGATTTTAAAAGGGGATGCCCTATATAAAATAGAACTGTATAATGAATCACTCAATGCCTATGAAAAAGCCCTGCTTATTGATCCAGAGGAGACGGCTGCTCTCCTGGGTAAAGGGCAAGCATTGAAGGCGATAGGAGAACATGATAACGCAGAAGAAGCCTTTAAAGGTGTATTGGAACTCACAGATAAAGCTCTGGAATTGAATCCATATGATGTGGTGGCATGGAGCAATAAGGGAAGTGCACTACAAGGCCTTGAAAAGCATGATGAGGCAATTCTTGCCTATAAAGAAGCCCTTAGAATAGAACCCGATGTCAAGGTTGTACTCATTAATATGGCAGCCTCGCTTACGGCATCTGAAAGATATGACGAGGCTATTGAAGCCTGCGATGCGGTTCTAAATATGAGCCAAAATGAAGCCTGGGCATGGGTATATAAATCAGATGCTATATCTAATAAAGGAAACTATGAAGAAGCCCTTCAATGTATTGACAGGGCTCTGGAGATCAGCCCTTATGATCCTTATATATGGCAGCGCAAGGGACAAATTTTGCAGTCCATGAATAAGAGCCACGAGGCCATTTTGGCTTTTGACAACGCAACCAGGCTCAACGCCAGATTTGTGAGTGCATGGCTGTCCAGGGGTTACACTTATGCTTCTATAGGTGACTATAATGAATCCATAGAATCCTATGAGAGAGCGCTTGAGATCGAACCTGATCTTATTGAAGCCTGGATTAGTATGGGCATCGCCTACAGCAATATAGGCAACCCCGACGAGGCAATCAGGTGCTTTGAGAAAGCATTGACTCTGGATATAGGCTCCTATGACGAGTTGATATGGATGAGCAAAGGAAATCTCCTTCTGAACGTTGGGCGTTTTGAAGATGCTGCTGACGCTTACGATGCAGTCATAAAAATCAATTCATCACATGTGGAAGCCCTATGCAACAGAGGGATAGCTCAAGAGAGAATGGGATCATATGAAGAGGCCCTGGAATCCTTTAACGGAGCACTTGAGATATCATCCAAAAATCAGGAAGCTTGGTTTGGAAAAGGCAGCGTCCTATTTAGCTTAGAAATGTTTACAGAAGCAGCTCAAGCCTTCCATGCTGCGGCCGAGTTGAAACCAGATGATGAGACCGCATGGCTAAATGAAGGTTTGGCTCTCTACAATTCGGCCAATTACAGCGAATCAATTGTGCCTCTGGAAAAGGCGATAAGCTTGAATCCAAAGAATGGAGCAGCATTGTCCGCCAAGGCAGCAGCCTTAAGTGCCCAAGGGCGCAATAATGAATCGATAGAGGCTTATGATGCCGCTCTCGCTTTAAATGAAACCGATGCAAACTTCTTTATAGGCAAAGGAAATGCACTTATGAACCTCGACAGGTTTGAAGAGGCAGTTTCATCATTTGATGCTGCCATAGCAGCCAGTCCGGAAGACACAGAGGCTTCAGCAGAAGCCTTGTATTATAAGGGGATTGCCCAATATAACTGGGGTGCAAAATCTTCAGACTTCTCCAAGTTCGAGGAGGCTCTAAAATCTTTTGAAAGAGCCTTAGAGGTCATGGACATCGACTCACCCAACTGCCTTTCCGTATCCACCGACATATGGTTAGCAAAGAGCTATTGCCTTGAAGCCCTCGGGCGTAATGAGGAAGCTGAGGAAGCTCTAAATAAGCAAAAAGATATGATTGCCAGAGGAAGCTGCTAGGTGCGCCGAGCAGTAATGGGCTTGAAATGGCAGAAGAAGAGGACTGGATAGGAAAGGAGATAATCGCATGCTGAGCGGTATGATGGATAAAATCTATATGGCTGCATTGCTGGCGCTCCTTCTATTGCCTGTCTCCTTCGCCATTCCATCAAACAATGCAATGTCCTCAGAAGATTGGCTGAACAATTCCAAGACTTTTTTTAGAGAAAGCGATTTTGACAAATCCCTTTTCTGTGCGGAAAAGGCTATCGAAATGGATGCCTCCTTATCCAATGCCTGGTTCTTCAAAGGAGAATGCTTGAAGAAAAAAGGAAAACTCAGAGCATCCATTGCATCTTATGATATGGCATTGCAAATTAATCCCAGATATATCTTAGCCTGGAATTCGAGAGGTATTTCTCTCAATGGTTTGGGCAGGTATGAAGAAGCCATCAATTGTTTCGACTGGATAATTGAGATCGAGAATATTAAAGATTCAGGCGCTTCAGAAAGCCTCAGAGAGGCTACAATGAATAAAGGCGAGGCTCTCAGGCAAATATACAGATACTCTGAAGCTTTAGAATGCTATGATGAGCTTGCCAGGTTCAATGATACATTGGCTTTGAGTGAAAAGGGAGTTTGTCTGGCTTATCTGAAAAGATACGATGAAGCAATGCAATGCTTCAATGAAACTGTTGCCAGGACAAAAGCTCTCAAGAATGACAATAGTTATATCCGTGCAGAAATCAATATGGGTATAGCCTTTCTCCTCCAGAAAGATCCAGATTCTGCTCTCGCCTGCTTCGATGAAGCGATAAGTTATGGCAAAGGCTATGATAAGATCTGGACCGCATGGTTCTGCAAAGGCGTTGCTCTGGAGAGCCTTGATCGCAAAGAGGTGGCCAGTGGCGCGTTTCATGAAGCTGCTAGCCTGAGGATAAGGGAATTTCGGGAAAGATCCAAGCTTCAAGCAGCACAAGAACAGATAAAAGGATTTTTAGATATCTTTTGGAGGATAGCTTCATGACCGGAAATCTGGATTTTAAAAGTCCGGAATCCAATGAAGAGAAGGACGCATATTCCGCCATATCTAAGTTCAGGGTTATCAAGAGCCCAAAGATTCAAAAAATCCTTTGGCTTCTTTTGATTTTTTTGCTGGCAAGAATAATCTTGGACACAGCGCTAAATGGATCTTTTGCTATAGATCACAATGCAGTTTTTCAATTGATAGCCCGCAATACAATTTATGTGGCGGCTGCCATAAATTTTATTCTATTTTTTCGGCTTATCCATTCCGTGCCCTTGGCACTGGAGAACCTCTGGGACAGAGGTATAATAAAAAGCCTTTCGGAGGAGAGAGATGCCAAGAAGGTTGGCTCGAATGATAAGGATAGCGTCAGCGAGAGATATTCACAAAACGGTTTAGATCAAGAGTATTGTGCCTTTATAAATGAATTTGACTCAAAACTCAATTCTATCAAATGGCAGACCTTTATGGGAGCAGTCATGGCAGCGGCGGTTTTATCCAGATCTTTTTTTGAGTTCTGGTCGTGGCTACCTCGTGATTTTTGGATGGGATTGATATACCTTGCAGGGGGCCGCACAGCTCTGATCGAGGGAGTCAAGATGCATCTATGGGTCTTTTTGACTCAGTATTCACTTGAAGATCCCCTTGGCTTTCTCTCAGGAATAATCTTCGATCCTCTGCTTGGTTTCTTCCTTGGGCTGGTTACCTGGAAGATGTTGATCTCAGGCAGGTATTTCAGCCTCATTAACAAGAGGTTCAAGCTCCGTCCCATAATAGAGCATCCTGATGAAATTGGAGGTCTTGGTTGCCTTGGCAATATATATATTCTCAATGCCAGCATGATAGGAATCTGGAGCGCTCTTTTTGTCAGTTGGCTGGTTTTGGGGCGAATAGCGGAAATTGAAAACTTGTATGTGCCGCTTATCCTGGAGATGCTGACATTATTTGCCCTCGTAATTCCATTTTCTTTGCTGGTCCCCCTCTGGGATTTTTATAAGATGATGCAGAAGAATAAAGAATTAATTATTAAAAGCCTTGACCTTCAAATATCACAATCCTTTTCACAGAAGGCCTACTCCGATTTGAAATCCAGCGATATTGGGGAGATAGAGCGCATAAGTCAGGCGTATTGCAGGGCATCAAGGCTTTCCGTTTGGTCTTTCGGAAAAGCAACATTAGCTGGAATTGTCTTATCTCAGATATTAACCTATCTAGGTGCTTCGGTAAGCTTTTTTAAGGTGTTAAATCTAATTCAAAGTGTTTCTCAGGAGATAAGCCAATTGCTGTGAGATAGAGGCCCAACCACGGGCAGTGTTGAGACAACATCATAGCTTTTACGCCCCCTTCCCGTGGCACTTCTTGTACTTCATGCCGCTGCCGCAGGGGCAGGGGTCGTTTCTGCCCGGCTTGAAGACCACCTGGGGGATCTGGCCGTCTTTGGTGTACTTCATGATGCCCGCCGCGGGCCTGCCCTGGCGCAGCTCCTGGGCCATGAAGCGCATGGGGCCATCGATGTGCTGAAAGAACATCTTATAGCCGGCGCAGAGGTAATTGAGCCCCGGTTCTCGGTCAGGGGTTTTGATGAATCTGTTCTTGGGGCATTCGCCATTGCAAGCGAATTTCACTTCGCAGCGGCGGCAATATCCCGGCAGGCCGTCCAGCTTGTCCCTGCCGAACTTCCTCTGCTTTGCCGAGCCGGCCAGCAGGGCCATATCCCTCTCCAATATGTTGCCCAAAAGGTACTTCGGCTCAACGAAGTGGTCGCAGGAGTACATGTCCCCGTTATGCTCCATGGCCATGGCCGTGCCGCAGGTCTCGGAGAAGGCGCAGATCGACGGAGGCGCTCCCGCCCAGGCGGCGAGGGCCACATCGAATATCTGGACGAACATCTTTCCCACGTCCCGGCGCACCCATTCGTTGAATACTGATATCAGGAACCGGCCGTACTGCTCGGCATTGACGGAGCGGTCTGTAACGCGATCGCCCTCCTGAAATCCGGTGTCGTTGTCCCTCTCCACAATGGGTATGAACTGGATGAAATCGGCTTTCACCTCATCTCTGATGAATCGGTAGACCTCCAGGGGGTGGTCGCCGTTGGCGGCATGAACTGTGGTCAGGATGTTGTAGTCGACCTTATGCCGGCGCAGCAGCCGGGCGGCCTTCATCACCCGGTCAAATGTGGGCTTTCCCATCCTGTCCACCCGGTAGGCGTCATGCAGCTCCTCCGGACCGTCAAGGGACAGGCCGATCAGGAAGTTGTTGTCATGGAAGAACTCGCACCATTCGTCGTCCAGCAGTGTGCCGTTGGTCTGCATGGTGTTCTGGAGGATCATATTGGGCCGTCTGTACTTCTGCTCAATCTGAATTGACTTTTTGAAGAATTCAAGCCCCATCAGAGTCGGCTCTCCGCCCTGCCAGGCGATCGTGGCCAGCGGAGCCTTCTGAGCCTGGATGTACTGGCGGATGTACTCTTCCAAAAGCTCATCGGACATCCTGAAGCTGCTGCCGGGGTAGAGGCTCTTCTTGGATAAAAAAAAGCAGTACTTGCAGCCCAAATTGCATGCCGCTCCCGTGGGCTTGGCCAGGAGGTGAAAGCCGGGAAGTAGGCTGGTCTTGCTCATTGAGGGGCAATTATTTCCTGAAAGTTCATTAACCTTTGGCTCTGCGCCAGTTCCTGGCCAGTTCAGAGTGCTGGAGATCGAATTCAAATATCGCCGGCAAAGGCCATCTCATCCAACAGATTTATTTCCCTGATTTTCTCATCACTCACTTATGCTGGAAAGGCTGAAAAGATCGCTGCTGGAAGCTCCTGTCTTTAAGAGGGGCGAGTACAACTATTTCATTCATCCCATCACAGATGGAGTCCCGGAGATCAGGGCGGACCTGCTGAGGGAGGTCGCAGCCCAGATTGTACGCATGGCCGATTTGGAGGCTGACAAGATTGTAACGGTTGAATCCATGGGAATTCCCATAGGCACAGCCCTCTCTCTGATCAGCGACATTCCGCTGGTGATAATCAGAAAGCGCAAGTACGGCATGCCCGGAGAGGTCGAGGTCAGCCAGGTGACGGGCTACTCCAGGTCCCAGCTCTTCCTTAACGGCATAAAAAAGGGAGACCGGGTGGTCATTGTCGATGATGTTATCAGCACAGGCGGAACTCTCCTGGCGGTATTGAAATCCCTGGAGGTCGCCGGGGCCTCCGTCAAGGACATAGTCGTGGTAGTCAAAAGGGGAGAGGGAGTGCAGAGGCTGAGGTCGGAGGGCTACTCCGTCAAGACCATGGTCGATGTGGAAGTGGATGAGAAGAGAGTAACTGAGGTCAGAGAATCGGATAACACGAGTATAAATTAAATATTAAAGCTGACAGAGAGAAGAGCAAAGCAAGGCAGGTCTCTGGATGAAGGATAATGAGAGATGTCAGGGTGGAGGCGGATGCTGCGACAGCCCGGAAAAGCATAACGGAGATGATGCTAATGCTGCGACGCCGGGCCTGGAAAAAGACCTGCTCTCTGAGACCCTGAAGTGGCAGGGAAAGGCTGAGGACCTCTTCGCAACAGTATGCGGCGACGGTCAGTTTCTGGAGAACATCTCCGCCTACATAGCCGATAGCCGTTATTTTCTGGAGAAGAATGACCTCATCCGGGCCTTTGAGGCGGTCATCTGGGCCTGGGCCTGGATGGAGATTGGCCTGTTAAAGGGGATTCTCCAGGAACGGAAATGACGGCCTGATTCGATTGAAAGATGAAAATGAAAGATGTGCGCTTAGCAGAGAATAGTAACCAATGGTTAGTATTATATACTTAGACCTGCTTCTCCCAATGGCTTTCTATTTTAATGAAAGCAGGATGCAAATGATAATCGACTACAAGTCCCGGTTGGAAGAGGCAAAGAGCCTGCCGGATATCTTTGAGGTTGTCAAATCGCTTGTACTGAGGAGCACCGGCAAGAGCCGGGGAGGCCTGATGCTGGGCATGGCCAACCTGGGAAACAATCCCCAGGGCTTCTTGGGAGGCTTCTTTACCACCGGCTCCAATGTCATAGTCCTCAACAAGGTGCCTTTGCAGAGGATCAGGGAGACTCAGCCGGAGCTGTACAAGCCCTATGTCTTTCACGTCCTGCTACACGAATACATCCACTCCCTGGGCTGTCTGGACGAAAACGAGGTGCGGGTCAGAGTGCTGCAGATCACCAGGCAGGCGCTGGGCGAGGAGCATCCCGCTACACGGCTGGCAGAGAATGCAGGAGACTTCATCAAGCACCTGGCCTATCCCGATGTCATCTGGAAGCCGGAGGATGAGGGGCTGGAGCTGGTGGACGGCTTTGACCGGTCCAGCAGCCTGCCTTACATCGGATAGAGTGGCAGGGCAGTGAAATGAATATTAAGGTATAAATTAAAAAATATGGCGGCTGTGAGGGGTATGGAGAGATTGTCGTCTACCGGCAGGGGCAGGCTCTCCACGACAGTTGTCAGAGCGGCCAGGGCTACACCCTGCCAGCCCAGCAGCAGAACGGCGGGCAGCGAGAATAGGAAGAATGCCACCGAGCCCTCCAGGGTCTTCTCCTGATTGTAGATGTGCCTGTGCCTCTGCCTGCCTGCTGCCAGGCCGAAGATGGTGGCCGCGGCGTCGCCCAGCGCCAGGATTAAAATTGCCGATGCTATCTGATTCGTGCCGGCAGTAAAGAGGGCCAGTAGCAGAGAGCCCACAATGTACCAGAAGGCCCCGTAGCCCGGAAATCTCACATTCTTCCTCTCAAATCTGTCCACCATCCAGGAGGCAACGGGAATCCTCAAGCCCCTGTGCATGGCAATGATAATAACTGATCCAAAGAGCAGGAAGATGGTTAAAAAATCAATCAGAACATCTCTGCCAAAATAATATAAAATAAATATAAAAATAAGACCGATAAAAATATGACTGACCTTTCTTCCCAGCTCAAAACGTAGCCCCGTGCTATTCTCATCATCGATCATAAGTTGATGAGCTTATTTCATCCCTCCCTTCCACTTCCTGATCTCTTCTGCCGCTGCATCCCTTCCGCCAAGGCCGAATGCCAGGGCCACAGCCACGGCGATGGCTCCCAGGAGCAGTCCGAAGGCCATGTTGATGATCTCATTGGCCAGGCCCATCTGCCGCAGAGCCATAGCTGACGCAAATACCAGAATGGCAATCCTGGCAGCCTGAGCCGGCAGCTTTGATGAACTCATGCCGCTGGAGAGCACGGCATTGAAGGCCAGATTGCCCAGGTAAATGCCGATGGCCAGTATGATCAGGCCCATGAGCACGTGTCCGGCAAAGACGGTGAACTCAAAGATTATGTCCGCCAGCATGGACATCTGCAGCATATTGGCGGCCTCAATCAGGGCGAAGAGCATTATAGCCGCAATTATGATCAATCCCACGATCTGCGAGGGAGTCCTCTTTCCTCCTCCGGCGGCTGGGGAGGTAGTCGATCCCGGCTCACCTGCTCCGCCTTCACCACCTGCACCACCTGCCAGACCTGCCAGACCTGCACCTTCTCCTGCCCGGCACAGGCCCAGGCGCTCCCAGATGCCGTCAAATCCCATCCCTTCCAGCAGATTAGCCGCCAGCTCCGATATGATCTTTCCCAGAACATATGCCACTGCTAAAACTGCGGCTGCTGCGAAGAGATTGGGGAGTATGGCCAGCATCCTGGCCAGCATGGCCGAGACGGGAGCCGTTATGGCATCTATGGCCAGGGCCTGCAGAGCTGCGATCAGCACGGGTATGAGGATCAGAATGTAGACCACAAGGCCGATGAGTCCGGCCAGGCCGGCCTTGCCCAGCACCTTATCCAGGCCGACCTTCTGGCTGAGCCTCTCGCTTCCCATGGCAGCGAGAAGGTTGGTGACTATCTTCTGCAGAATTCTGGCCAGCAGCCAGCCGATGATGAGGATAATGGCAGCGGCGAGCAGGTTGGGCAAAAATCCCAGCATCTTGGCAATCATCAACTGCAATGGCTCCAGCAGACCTCCCAGGGCCAGGGCGTTAAGTATCATGGGCAGGAAGAGGAGCAGCACCAGGAAGAAGACAATCTCTGCTATGGTCTGGCTCAGAGGCATATCGGCTTTGCCGAGGCCTGCTTTGCTGCCCAGGCTCTCATCCACCTTCGCTGACTGCAGGACTCTCAAAACCACCTTCTTGAGCACCACGGCAATTATCCAGGCGATTATGGCCAGCACCAGGGCGGCAAAGAGCTTGGGAATGTAGGCGAATACGATATTGAGCAATTGATTGAACGGCCCGGCGACGAGTGTCAGCCCCAGCACCTGGAAGAAGGCCACAAAGACAAAGAACAGCAGCACATAGTAGACTATCTTGGTGATCCACTTCTGCGGCTGCATGCTCCTGGCCTTTTCTGCCCCAAGAACCTTTCCGGCAATCTTTTCATCGAGGTCGGTCTTGTGCAGCGCCTTGCCGACGATCGATGATACAATCAGAGCTATCAGCCATCCTATAATTAAAACTGCAAACGCCCCAATGAGATTGGGGCCGAATGCTCCAAACGAATAAAAAATCTGATCCACAAACGGCATAAATACCATCTCCACTCATCTCCTCATAACTAACGTGCTATTATCATATTTAAAGATTATGTATAGAGTAAAAAAAATATTTTATTTTAAGTTCTTAAGCAGACTCCTCCTCTCATGTGCTCCCAGGTCCACCCCTAACAGATAGGCCAGGGCATGGACCGTCATGGTATTGAGCGTCCAGGTCAGAGCGAAGAAGACTGCCAGCGTCTCATGGTATGGATAGATCCACAGGCCGGCCAGTGAGCCTATCAGTTCCATGCAGCCTCCTGCAAAGAGGGCTACAATGAGGAGAGTGGCATTCCATTCAATAGAATGCCGTGAGGAGTAGATCATGCCCAGGACTGCCATGACGGCGTACATGATCAAAACAATGCCCTCAATCCCATTGTATCTGCTCTGGTAGGCCAGGCTGTAATATTTCTCCCAGTAGAAGAAGAGACCGAATACCACCAGGATAACAGCCAGGGGAACGACCTTCCAGCTTCGCAGCCTGGCAAATATGCCGAGGTTTGTGATCCATCCGCAGAGCAGATCGGAGGCCTGGAGGATGGAGAGCATCATCACCATCCAGCCGCATGCGATATAGATAAAGGAACCCTCAAGACTCAACGCGCTGCCACTGATTATGCTGCCACTGTAATTGTAGGTGAGCATATTTGCCGTGACAGAGAGATCGGGACTGGAATGGGTGTTTATAAATTCGACGGCGATGCCCGTCAGCCCGGATATGGCCAGAAGCGCCGCAAAGTGAGTGGTCTTCATCCTGGCGGCGGCTATGAAACCCAGGGCAATGCCGCCCAGCATGCTCAGCTCATAGATAAGAGAGGAGCGGGCGATATAGCCGTTGAGGTAATAGCCGACGGCGCAGCCTAAAGCCACCAGCACCATCAGGTTGATATTGATCACCCGGCGGGCTACATCCTGGTAAGTGCTCTTGTTTCCATTGATGATAGGGCGGAAGGCGTCCTGAATGAGGGATAAAGCGGCGGGCATGAGGTTCTTTAAGACCGGCAGGCGGGACAGGTCGTAGAGCAGAAAGTCTGCGCCTATATTGAAGAGGGTTTCCCAGCCGGGAAACATGAGCACGACCTCGATCGCCCATTCGTAGAAGTTTTTCACATCGACATCCGGCTTCTCCCAGTTCCTGTCTTTGAAATGCTCGGGCAGGCCGCTCAAATCCAACTGGACCGATGCGTCGCCAAGGCCCGCATCATATGCCTTTCTGATATGCTCGATGTCCATGGGGCTGTAGCCTATCATCTGGCAGGCTACGGAGTCGGCCTGGACCACATCATCGGAGGCGATGATGGTCTGGTAGTTGAGAGGCCGGGCGGACAGGGGGCCGACGGCTTCGCCGCCGATGGTTCCGTCGATGATGATAAGGTTGGGGGAAAAAGCGGAGTTGATCTCGAATATGACATCTTCGATGCTCTTTTTATGGAATTTGGCCTTGTCGATATCCGGGAACGTGCCGTACATATTCTTCATGGCCAGGGTGACGCCGGTGAGAAGGTGGGTCTTCATGACGGGAACGGATATGATCACATCGGCCTGTATGGCCAGCAGGGAGACCTTTTCCGTTTCCAGTTTGCTTTTTGGACCGAAGTCGAAGTTGACCACGGGGCTCTCGGAGAGGTTGGCCAACTGCACGCCCTTCTCCTGGGCCCATTTGACATATCCTGAGTCCCTGGCTGCCAGCCAGAATTTTGTCCAGACCATATCAGCATCAGCGAATGTGGGGATGCCTCCGGCACCGACTATCAGTTGGCGCAGCTCTTCTGCCACCTCGAGGCTGGTAAACGTGCTCTTATTCTCAGGCACTCCTCCGCAGATGTTGACCTTGACCAGGACCCGGTCTCCAGGCTTTACGAATTTATCGATTCCTCCCAGCTCTCCGATGGCCATTCTCAGGCATTTTCCGGGATCCTGGTCACGGGCGACTACTGTATGAGAGTCGAATCTGCTCTGCCTTACCACCCTGCGGCTTTTGCTCTTGACATCGTCATAGGAGTAGATCCTGCCTTTTTCCGGGGCATACTTTCTCTTATCCCAGAGCAGGGCAGCGGCGTAGCCGGTCAATAGCCAGATGGGATAGAGCAGGAAGAAGAAGAACACTGCTATTTTTGGAATCTGTTCTTTGTGGATATGAGTTATATTGGTGTGGAACATGAAAGCCGATCCGGTTTGTTTTTCGAAGAAAGGAATGGTGAAGTACACAAGGTCTGCATAGAGGAGGGAGCTGTAGGCAATGAATATCAGGACGATGAAGAGGCCCACCACTATCTTTGCGTGTCTGCTCCATTGAAGCTCCCTTCCCAAAAGGAAGATGGCCAGTCCGGAAAGGACGAGGAGCGGCGGATCTATGAGAAAGCTCATTGTCGTGCCTCATTTTTTGTGGATATTCGCCGGAGGAGGCAGGGCAGGCTCAATTCGCTCTTTTCTTTTCTGCCAGCCTGGCCGGGTCCGGGCATGATGAATTCCCTGAAATCCTGGAGGGCCTGGAAGAACTGATGGCCGGGCTGACCCAGCACATCCACCAGACTCACCAGGCCCACCAGCAGGTCTCTGTTAACCAGGCGGATGGCATTTTGGGCGGCCTGGGCAGGGAGGTCAAGGCTCAAGAGAGCGCCCTCGCCGAATGAGACGGATTTTCCGGCGAGGCTCAATTTTCCGCCCTGGATGAATTCGGCTTTGAGGCCGGTTTTGCCTGCCTTGCCGGCTGCTGCGCTGACGGTTGAGCGACTGCTGGCGGCATCTCCCTCAGAGAATCTGAATCGAAGGATGGGTGGAGAGAGGGCGGCGTCTGAGACGAGCAGCAGATCCCAGTCTCCCAGGATCTCCTCTGGCTCTGGCTGCGCTGCTTTGTGGTGGAAGATGAAGCTGCAGTCAGCCTGGGTCATAAAGTCCAGGGAGTAGCGGCGGGAGAGGACGAAGTGAAAAATGGGCAGCCCTTTGCCCGGCTTTCTCAGGGAGACGAATGCCTCACCAATAGCCGTGTCTCTGTCTATGATCTTGATTACGTCGTCAAAGCTGTTGAAGGGAAAGTCACGATATTTGATGTATACTGCCTTGCCGGTTTCAGCAAGCTCGACATCGAGGGCCTGGTTGGAGGCGTGGATGTCGGAGAGGAAGGGGTGGGTCTCGCCCAGGATCTTCTTGCCTTTGGACTGATCTTTGTCCGGCCAGAATCTCTTGAAGAAGCCCAGGCCGTACATCAGGACCAGGTTGGTAAAGTCGTAATCGGCGGGGTAAAAGCCCTTCCAGTAGCGGTCGTTCCAGATGGTCTGGGTGTCGGGGTCGAAGGACCAGTTGCTGCCGTCTATGATCTCCATCTGGGGGGAGTTGATCAGGTTTTCTGCGGGAAGGATGCTCTTGCTCTTTCTGTACAGCCTGGCCAGATCTTCTTTTCGGCAGTGCATGGGCTGCTCAGGGGTGCAGGGGCGGGAGGGGGGACTCATAGTAATAATAATGATGGTTATAGATATTTAGATATTTTGGGGAGGACTAATGGGGCTTGGTGGACGCTGGTTGATCGGAAATATTTTACGAACGGCAAACGAGAACTAACAAAGGTTCGATCTCTGATTGCGCACATAAAAATGGAAAAACAGAGAAAGAATCTGATTATTTCAGCGAGCTGACAAAAAGCTTAAGCCTAGAAGTCTCAATTGCTTCAGTCGGAAAGACTCTATGAGGTAGTGCTGTGCAGCTCGTAATAAATAGCTATGGTGCCAGTCTCAGGAAGAGCGGGAACTGTTTTGTTGTTAAAAGGGATGACAGGAGCTTTGAGATAGCTGTGAGCAAGGTGAGCAGCATCCTGATCACAACGGCGGCGAGCATCACCACCGATGCCATCAAGCTGGCGCTGGACAACAACATCGATATCGTTTTCCTCAACTCCTACGGCGATCCCTATGGCCGGGTCTGGCATCCGAGGCTGGGCAGCACCACTCTCATCAGGAGGAGGCAACTGGAGATTTACGACACTTCGGACGGCCTGAATCTGGCAAAGGAGTGGGGCATAAAGAAGCTGGAAAACCAGATAGATTTCCTGTCAAGGCTCGGCAAGACGCGGGAGGAGAAGAGGGATGACCTGGACAGGCAGATCAGAGAAATTGAGCAGTTCAAAGAGCAGATGAAGAGGCTCTTGGGCACCATTGAAGCCCGGCGGCAGGACATGCTGGGGCTGGAAGGAATGGCGGCCAGGGTCTACTTTGAGGCCATATCCTCCATCATGCCGGAGAGGTACAGGTTTTCCGGAAGGAGCAGAAATCCGGCCAGGGATGAGTTCAATGCCCTGCTCAATTACGGCTACGGTGTCCTTTACTCGATGGTGGAGAAGGGCTGCATCATCGCCGGCCTCGATCCGTACCTGGGCTTTCTGCATTCCGACTCCTACAATAAGAAGTCTCTTGTCTTCGACCTGATTGAGCTTTTCAGGATCTACGTGGACGAGACGGTGGTCTTTCTCTTCTCCAGGAGGATGGTCAAGGATGAGCTCTTCGAGACCCTGGAGCAGGGCATGGGCCTGTCCAAGGACGGCAAGGCAGTCCTCATTGAGGCCCTTAACAGGAAGTTTGAGGAGACAGTCCTCTACAGAGGCCGCAATATCAAGACCAGGAATACAATACAACTGGAGTGCCACAGGATCGCCAACTCTCTGATCCGCCCTGGCGAGGAGTTGCCGGAGGACTACGATAAGAATGTCCTGGACCTGGAGGAAGAACAAGAGGAAGAGAAAAGCGTGCCGGAGGAAGGCAAAGGCTGCGGAGGTGTCTGAATGCTGGTCTGGGTCATCTACGACATTTCCGAGAACCGAATAAGGAGCAGAGTGGCGAAGCTGTGCAAGAACTACGGGCTGTTCCGGGTGCAGAAGAGCGCGTTCCTCGGAGACCTGAACCGCAACGAGTCCGACTCGCTGGCCCTGGAGTGCCAGGAGGCAATTGAGCAGTCGGATTCGGTCTATGTCTTTCCCATGTGCGAGGACTGCTTCGACAAGATCAAGCTGATCGGGGCGGGCTTCGACAGAGAGATGGTGGCGGGGATGACCATAACCAAGGTGTTCTGAGGGGGAGGGGCAGGAATGGTGGAGGAGGCAGAGGCGGGAATGGGCGCCGGCGGGCTTGCGGGTGCTCGCGCAGGTGCGGGCACGGGCGCATCATGCGCGGGCGTGCGCGCAGGTGGGCAGGAGGGCGGGCAGGCGCAGACGAGCGTGCGAGCGCCGCCGGGCGGGCGGGAGAGCGGGATGGAGCAGGAGATCTTCGTCACAGTCTCGGACGCGCTGGAGTACCTGTTCTGTCCGAGGTTTATATTCTTCATGCACTGCCTGGACATCGCCCAGCGGGAGGAGCGAAGGTACAAGGTCTTGAAGGGCAGGGAGCTGCACGAGATTCGAGAGAAGGTCAACCGGGAATACGTCCGAAAGAAGCTCAACTGCGTGAGAAAAGATGTCTCAGTATATCTCACATCTCACAAGCTTCACTTCAAGGGGGAGGTAGACGAGGTTCTCTTCCTGGAGGATGGAACGGCTGCGCCGCTCGACTATAAGTATGCCGAATACAAGGACACCATTTACAGGACGCATAAGTTTCAGGCGGTCCTTTACGGACTGCTCATCATGGAGCACTTCGGTGTGGAGGTTAAGCGGGGCTTTGTCTGCTACACAAGGAGCAATAACTACGTTGCAGAAATAGACTTCCGGCAAAAAGATTATGAGAAGGCAAAGGAGATTGTGCGCGAGATACTGATGATAATTCAGAGGGGATATTTCCCGGAAGGGACAAAGCAGAAGGCCAGGTGCGTGGACTGCACGTATAGGAATATTT
>CAYQKI010000002.1:0-41787 GCA_964418105.1 uncultured Methanotrichaceae archaeon
ATCATGTATTGAAGAGCTGGCTTGCAATATTGGTCTGGGTCAAATACACTAATGATTCTTTCCTTTTTAAATTCTTCTAAAACCATACTGATCGACTCTTGCTTTATGCGATCTTTTTCAAATCCACCAGTTATAAGATGTTCAAAGCTTTTATTAGTGATGTAGATGTTATCCGCCCACAGGAAGATATGGGGTTTCATTATTAGCCACTCAAGCGAGACATTGCTTGGAACGCAATTCGAACCTGCACCGATTCCTGCAAATGAATAACTATGAACCAAGGAATTTAAACTCATGACACCATCCAGGAAATTACCTAATATTTTGCTCAAAGAGGTGTATTCGACATCCATAATTTAAGATTTGCGCCTGGACTTTAAATTAAAATATAATTAAAAAAAATTAACATATTTTACATATTTAGGGATCATTAAATCAAATTCCTATCCGGTTATCATGCCCTAGATGAACTGTAAGGGCAAACATAACCTGAAAAGCTAATTTCCCGAAATTATGCCCGGTAGGATATCCATCAGCAAAGATGAGTGCCAGGGGAACTCTGATGATTTCCCGATTAGGCGGCCGAGGTGCAAGAGAGATGTGAAGGACTGAGAAATCGAGCACAGGTAAAGTGCGGGTCCAGTCCAGGATCATTGTGCGTGAGCTGAAAACAGAGAGCTAAAGGCGAGCCAGACCTAATGTTGCCCCGCCTCCGAGACCACGTGTGGGAGAGAGCGGCCTGCGGTACTGGAAATAGCATGCGAAAATAACTGCGCATCAAGAACGTCCGACGAGCGAGGCGGTGTCTGCGAGGCCTCCCAAAAAGGGGCAAGACTGGTAGCTCAGCAGGTAGGATTTGGAGCTTGAGAAATATCAAAGAATTTATAAAATTTGGTAGGCTCTGTCGCTGTCTTCTTCTCACCCTTCGCTTGCAGTCGATTCTCCCGCCCACCGGGCGAGCGAGCGGCCTGCTATGCAAGCATGTATCGATAGCGTACATCGCCACGCTGAATCTCTCCGCTTTCGAATCCCAATGCCGGAAAGCAGCCGCCGCTCCAGCCCCAGGACGGGGATTGCGGCCCCGCAGGCGGCTGGCGACTTTGGCGGGCGCGGGTGAGCGTACGCATGCACGGGCAGCGCACGAGAATACGAGACGAGCCAAGGAGGGTGTACAACTGGCCCAATAAGCTCAAAGCAGCCAAGATGGGCTGCAAAGAGCGGAGGAAGCATGTCCTCACTTTCGCCCCGGCCACGGCAAATAGATTTATATTTAGAGGTTTAGTTGTACCACTACGAGGAGACATGATATGCTGACAAGCGGAGAAAAAGGCATCATATATCTTTTAAATAATAATAGAGGCAAATTGTCAAAGCTCCGCCTCGTTAAGCTCATGTTCCTGGTCTCAAAGAGAATACCGCTTTATTACTTTGTCCCGTACAAGTACGGGCCGTTCTCCTTTCAGCTCTACCATGACCTATCACGATTAGAAAAAGACGGCTTTGTATCAGTTGATGATGATTCTGTAAATTTGGTAAAGACTGAACTCCCATCGCTCGATCTCAAGATAAGAAACATAATTCGCATGAACTCAGAGAGATTTTCCTTACTCGATGATAAAATGCTGCTGGATTATATTTATGAGGAGCATCCTGAGTTCACGATTTTCAGCCAGTACAAAAAAAAGATGGAATACGATAGAAATTCTTCCGGCATTACAACCATTGGCTACGAGGGAAAGACGATTGATAAATTCCTTTATGAGCTGATAAGAAATAAAGTAGGAACAGTCGCAGATGTAAGAAGAAATGCCTACAGCATGAAATTTGGATTTCAGCGGAATAAACTGGAGAGCTACCTGGAGAAAATCGGGATCCATTACATCCACATGCCAGAGCTTGGCATCCCAAGTGACTTAAGGAAGAATCTCAACTCTTATGACGACTATCAAGCCCTCTTTGCCGGCTACAGACAGGAGATCGAAAAGAAATTAGACTATCTTGAAAGGATAAAATCGATCAGCATAAATACAAAAGTATCCTTGATGTGCTTTGAAAAAGATGTTAAGTACTGTCATCGGGGAGTGATTGCACAGCGACTCAGGGAGAGCGGAGTCGAGGTAATCGACCTATGACCTGGGAAAAGAAACGAGTGCTGGTGACAGTAACCGCCTACCCTGAAAAGAGCAAGAAATACGGGCATGTGGTGTGCACCATTGGCCTCACAGAGGAAGGAGATTGGATTCGCCTCTATCCTGTGCCATTCAATGTTTTTTCCGGACCGCAAAAAATCAGAAAATATGATTGGATAGAAGTAGAATGTAAAAGAGCAGAAGAAAAGCTAAGCCGGAAAGAGAGCTATCGCATCAGAGATGCCTCTTTGAAGATCGTCGACACAAGCCACCGCTTGGGGAAAATCAAGGGAAGGGTGGACTGGAATGAGCGCAATAGGCTGCTGCTTGGTAATGTCGCACCATCACTTGAAAATCTTCAAGCTAAATTTGATGAGGATAGAACCTCGATAGGCCTTATTAAGCCTGCAGAAGTCCTTAATTTTTATAAAAAAGAAGATCTTCAGAGATATCACGATCCAAAAGTATTTCAGCAATCTCTGTTCGGTACAAAGATTCCAGAGATTGAAGAAATCCCTCACCTATTCGGTTACAAATTTAGATGCAATGGATGTCAGAAAGGAAAAGAGCATAATATTCAATGTGAGGATTGGGAGCTATTTGAATCCTACAGACGCTGGGGAATGCAATATGGTGACTTGGATCTGCTTTGGGAGAAACTGCAAGAAAAATATTACAAATTTATGATGAGCAGGGACCTTTACTTCTATGTGGGAACATTTTCACAATTTCCTACCTGGCTGATTGTAGGTTTATATTACCCACCCAAGCAGCCTGCCATCCCGAAAAAATCTCAAAACCGCACACTGGACGAACTGTTTGGACAAATATGATTTGCCCGATCCGGCAGGCTGTGCGCCGTTTTTGAGGCTCCCTGGAAGCGTCAAAGCGAGCAGCCCAGCCCGGCGGGAGTCGGGCTTGGACAGGGTCCTGGCTGGAGAATATCAAAGAATTTATAAAATTATGAGGGCTCGATTGCAGTCTTCTGCGCACCCTTGGCTCGCAGCCGGTTCTCCCGCCCACCCGATTTGCCCCACCGTCGAGCCCCGGCCCAGGATGCCACGCTGCCCCACAGCCACACAAAATAGCAATAAGATAAAAAAAAATTATGTTGTAAATCTATAGACGATCGAGTTGGCCTGTGCGGAATCTGGAGAAAATGCTCTCTTGCCCACATTTGAAACCGGAATTGTGCTCATAGGATTTGTTATGGCAATAGCATTGCTATTCCGGTCTGAAATACTGGATTGATTCGTGGAGTTTGTCTGGTTCGTGGCATTTGTCTGATTTATTTGGCTCATTGAATTCTTGGATAAGCTCCCTAAGAGCACCACCTTTTCTGCAGTTCCACCAACCTGAATCGATTCAGCTATGCCGAAAATCAGGAAGAGAAGCATAATGCCGATTAGAAGTCTCATTGATCGAACCTCCATGCCTTCCATTGTGGACTATTGCTTAAAGAGCTTTAGGTATCAATGATATTCAGGAAGTAGAATCTCAGAGAAGATTGCGGAGATGGCCGGGGCAGTCATGCGATTTGTAAACCATTTTTATCATTCTTAATTTTTAAGAAATTTAAAAAATATTGGTTATACTCAGCTCTCTGTGAATAGGATTACCACTCCCATTTAGCGTCTGTGACACCCTTAGCTTTAAGCTCTGCCTTCAGCTTCTTTCCTTCTTCCTCGGTTTTAAATGCCTGCTCAACCTTTTTCCCGCTCTTATCAGTGTATGTGACTTTCATTCAATTGCCTCCCTTTAAGTATTCTATTTTATGGTTTAAATTCTTTGCTGATCAATGGTTCGATCCTCCGTGATCAGGCATTAATACTGGATGATCCTGGGCAACTGCTTTGCCTGCTCTATCCCTATTCAATGATGATAAACATTAATTACTATAAGCCCGCATATAAAAAAGAAAAGCATATAGGGAGATGGGATTATGGATTCAATAGTTGATGGTCTTATGAAGCAAATGATGTCACCGGATAACCTCACCGCGATCGGCCAGAAAGTCGGAGCAGACGACAAATCCACCAAATCCGCACTGGAAATGGGCCTGCCGCTCCTTCTGGGTGCCTTAAGCCAGAAAGCGTCCACTTCTGAGGGCTCTAATTCGATATTGAGCAGCATCGCCGGCATTGCCCAGGGAGCAGGCAATCCCGCAGATGACGTATCCGCCTATTTGGGCTCGCCCAGCTCATCCCAGGGGTCGGACCTGGTCAGCTCTCTTTTAGGAAGCAGTATGCAGCCGATACAGCAGGCCGTCTCCCAGCGCACGGGGCTGCCGGCAAATGTCGTCGGGCAACTGCTGTCTATGGCATTGCCTCTGCTATTGGGCTCCCTGGGCCAGAAATCCTCGCCGAGCCCGGCGTCAAACGACCTGTCCAAAATGCTGGCAGAGCAGTCCAACTTGGCCATGTCGTCCTCTCCAGGTGCAGCGGAGGTCATGCAGCAGCTCATCGCCCCGGAGAAGAGCGGCGGCATCATGGGAATGCTGAAAAAAATCCTGAAAATGTGAACGGAAATGTCAAAATCAAGAGGTGTAGATTATGGAGATAATTGAAGCCATTCGCTCCAGGAGGAGCATTCGCAAGTATCAGGAAAGGGCAATCGAACCGGAGAGGCTCATGAGGGTCCTGGATGCAGGGAGGATCGCCCCATCCGCCAAGAACCTGCAGGACTGGAAGTTCATTGTGGTCAGAGACGGCGAGAAGCGCCGCAGGCTGGCGGAGGCGGCAATGGGCCAGGCCCAGGTGGCGGCAGCGCCGGTGGTCATAGCAGCCTGCGCCACAAAGCCGGACAACATAATGCCCTGCGGCCAGCTCTGCTACCCCATAGACCTCGCCATTGCCCTCGACCACATGAGCCTGGCCGCTGTTGCCGAGGGGCTGGGGACCTGCTGGATCGGGGCTTTTTACGAAGACAGGGTAAAAGAGATTCTGGGCATACCGGCAGGGGTGCGTGTGACGTCGATGCTCACCCTGGGCTATCCGGCAGAGTCGCCGGCAGCCAGGCCGCGAAAGATGCAGGAAGAGATTGTGGCCTATGACGGGTGGCAGTAGCCGGCGGAGGGGCTGAGAAGAGCCCTGGTGGCGGCTGGGGTGGACCGGGACGGTAATGCTGCCCTGGTGCCAGAGCCGGCTTGCTGCGCCGGTCCGGCCCTGGAGGGTCACTGGGCCGAATAGACTGGAAAGGCCCACCTTTACCCCACCGCTACCATACCGCTACCATACCAAAAAAGATAATAGCACCGAGATCACAGACCTCCACATCCAATATGCATTTCCGTGGAGGAATTAAACGCAGACTGAATCAATCCAAGGCGCAATCGATGCTCATTGCCATCTGGACTTCTCCCAATTCAAAAAGGATCGCGACTCTGTGATCGACCGGGCCCTCAAGTCCGGCCTGGTGCGCATGATCAACTCCGGGGTGGACTACTCCAGCAACAGCAAGTCCATCGACCTGGTAAGCAAATACGACTACTTCTCTGCCACCCTGGGGCTCTCACCAAACATTTTGCAGGACATCAAGGAGCCCGAGCTGAAGATGCTCCTGGCTCAGATAGAGAGCCTAGCCGGCCAGGCGGTGGGCATAGGCGAAGCGGGCCTGGACTACTATCACTGCAAGGACGCGCCAGGCCGGGAGCGCCAGACAGCGGTCTTCAAAAAAGTCATAGCCCTGGCAGAATCGGCGGGCCTGCCCCTGGTCATCCACTCCCGCGACGCCGAACAGCAGGCGCTCGATATGGTCAAACACCTGGACCGGGTGGTCTTCCACTGCTACAGCGGCACTCTCTCCACCATGAAGGAGGCAGTGGACAGAGGATACTACATCTCCCTGGCCACCAACCTCTGCCGCTCTGCCCAGCACCAGATCCTGGCCAAAAATGTCCCGCTGGACCATCTGATGGTGGAGACGGACAGCCCGTTCCTCTCCCCCCGCAGGGGCAGAAACGAGCCGGCATTTGTGCTTGACTCCATCCGCATGATCGCCAGGTTGAGAGGCCTGGAGCCCCAGGAGATAGCAAGAGTCACCGCCGAAAATACCAAAAGAATTTATAACATCCGCTAAAGAAAATCTAGGAAATCCCGGAATCATGCAAATTCACCAGAAAGGGTAAACATGAACAGGATGCCAATACAGTTCGAGCATATCATGAGCTACCTCGGCTCCAAGAAGGAGAAGGGGAGAAAGAAGATAGGCCTGCTCGTGGACGGCCCTAATATGCTCCGAAAGGAGTTTCAAATGGATCTGGAAGAGATCCGCGACATCCTCAAGGACTACGGCGACATCAAGATGGGCAAGGTCTTTTTAAACCAGTATGCTTCGGAGAAGCTGGTGGAGGCCGTAGAAAATCAGGGCTTTGAGCCGGTGATCTGCACCAGTGACGTGGATGTGAGAATGGCTGTGGAGGGCGTGGACATGATCTACAATCCGGTCATAGACACCCTGGCCCTGGTCACTCGCGATGCAGACCTTAAGCCGGTTCTGATGAAGGCCATGGAGCACGGCAAGGAGACCATCATCTTCGGCGCAGAGCCGGGATTCTCAGTAGCCCTGAAAAACTGCGCCGATTATGTCATAGTGCTCAGGGATGGACAGTACATTACAGAGTAAGATGATGAGGGTAAATTGAATCCGAGAATGGACAATCGAGGCCGCAATGAATGGGGCGAACCAAAGCAGCCCGGCGGCTGGCGCAGTCGCATACCCTCAGGTCTGCCTGTCTCAATATCAGGCCTCATACTGTTGATATGCATAGTTATCTTCCTGCTGAGCAATATCTTCCCGGAGTATGTTTACTACTATTTGACTCTAAACCAGGACTATGTGATGGCCAGGCCCTGGACACTTATCACCAGCATGTTCGTTCATTTTACATTCGACCATCTCTTCCTGAATATGCTCTTTCTCTTCTTCTTCGGAATGAACCTGGAGAGGCTGGTGGGTGAGAAGAAGTTCCTGGAGATTTACATCATCTCCGGAATTGTGGCCGGTGCAGCCCAGATGCTGATGACGGACGGCTTTTCCTTCGGGGCCAGCGGTGCCCTCTATGGAGTCCTGGGCTGCCTGGCAATTATCGCCCCCCAGATTCGTGTGTATCTATTCTTCATCATACCATTGAGCATTCGCGCCGCAGTACTGCTCTTCGCCCTGATAGAATACATGAGCCTGACAAGCATGGATGGCATCGGGCATATGGCCCATCTGGCAGGGATACTGGCTGGACTGGCCTACGGGCAGTCTATGATGAAACAGCCAACATATTATTATGATCTTTGAGCTTTGCTCATATGTAAAACGGAAGCAGGTCTGATTTAAAATTCGGATCATTAATTCGTATTATTTTTAAGGAAATTTGAGACGATTGGTTTTGTCTAATATCTCGTTCAGATTTGACATAATCGTCTATAATATCAATAAGAGCGAATCATTAGTACATGGGAATGGAGAAATGCCGGATAGCCTTCATGAGCATAATCATGCTGATCATATCAGCCTGTCCAGGAGAATGCATGAGTGATGATCTGGTGGGGCTGAATCAATTGATATGGCTATGATGCCGAACCAATGGGCGAGCATTTGGAGGTTACACTGAGCGATGCAGTCTATAGACTTATACCCAATGGCGAAAAGCCTGGGCTTTGCGATATAATTGCCTGGTGAAATAGATGACAAAGAGAAGCAAGCAGGAGATCATAGCTCAAATCCTGGAAGTGTGCCTGGAAAAGTCAAGCAAGACCAGAATAGTATACCAAGTCAACCTCAACTTCAGAACCATAAATCCATATCTTCAGCTCCTCATAAAGAACGAGCTGCTCGAATTGCTCGTGGGGGAGCAGAAGCTCTACAGGACAACAGCCCGGGGTGAGAGCCTGCTGGAAAGCATCAAAAAAATAAATAAGTCGATATCAAGCGATTAAGAGATATTAATAAAATTTATCATTGCAGACATTTCCATCTTTGCATATTAGTATCAAATTGGCCGTATTCGAATTGGCATATCCCCTCCGGCCCAATCCTTTTATATGTGATGATATCAATAATGATTGCAGCAAGAGGGGGATCAAGATCATAACAGCAAAGGGATCGGTCGGCACTATAGTGGGCGAGACCAATCCGCTATCATTCAAGTTTCTCATAAATAAAGAGGTTGGCAGGGGCACCTACATCAAGGCCAAAGCCGACGGCAGGGAGTGGACGCTGGCCCAGGTTGATGACATCAAGAGGTCCAACTCCGCTTACAGCGTCAGCCAGCTCAATGACGCTGCCAGGAATTATGACTCCCGGGAGATGATGATCGCCGAGGCCAGGGTCATAGGCGTGGGGGGCGCCGGCAAGCTGCACCTTCCCACAAGCCCGGCCCGGCCCGGCGATCCGGTATTCATTGCAGATGAAAAGCTGATCAAAGCCACCCTGGGGCTGGCCAAAGGCGACATGTACGTAGGCATGCTTCGCGGCTACGACATCCGGGTTGAGCTGGATGCCAACACCCTGGTCCAGAAGCACTGCAGCGTCCTCGCCAAAACCGGCTCAGGAAAGTCCTACACAGCAGCAGTGATCCTGGAGGAGCTGCTGGAGAGGAAGGTGGCGCTGCTCATCATAGACCCCCACGGCGAGTATGCCTCCATGAAAGAGTCCAACAGCGTGGGCGACTTCTCTCGATACAGGGTAAAGCCCCGCGGCTACGATGTGACCGTCTACACGCCGGGAGAGATGGCCATGAACCCCAGGGCCGACCGGCCCTTCCGCTTCAACGGCCTCAACCTCTCCGCCCGTGAAGTATCGAGGATGATCCCCCACGAGAGCGCCAGCAGCGGTCAGCTCGGCCTGCTCTACGAGGCCATAGCCGCCATACGGTCGGAGACCGATTCCTACACCCTGGAGGACATCATCGAACAGGTGGTTCGCAGCAACTCCAAATCCAAGTGGAACCTGGTGGGCCAACTGGAGTCGCTCCTTGACCTGGGTCTCTTTTCAGGGACCGAGACGCCGGCAGAGGAGCTATTGAGGCCGGGAAGGGCGGCGGTCATAGACATGACCGGCATCCTGCCTGAGCTGCAGGCCATGATCGTATCCCGTCTGCTGACTGACATATTCGAGGCCAGAAAGCGCCGCCTCATCTCCCCCGGCATGGTTGTGGTCGAGGAGGCGCACAACTATATCCCGGAGAGGGGCACGGGCACTGCCGCCTCAACCAACATCGTGAGGACCATCGCTGCAGAAGGCAGGAAATTCGGCCTGGGCCTGATGGTCATCAGCCAGAGGCCGGCCAGAGTGGACAAGAACGTCATCTCCCAGTGCAACACCCAGATCATAATGAGGGTCACCAATCCCAACGACCTCAAAGCCCTCTCCAAGGGCCTGGAGGGCATGACCACAGAACTCGAAGAGGAGATCAAGAGGCTTCCCGCGGGAGTGGCCATGGTGGTCAGCAATGAGATCGAGCGGCCCATCACAGTCAACGTCCGGCCCAGAAAGTCCAGACATGGAGGAGTGAGCACCCAGATTGTCATAAAAGAGAAAGCGGCTGGAAAGCCTGCTCCCGGCAGAATGGCAACTGAGAGGGCTGTTATGTCCAAGACGCGTGCAGCCCCGGCAAAGGCGCCGGGAGGCCACCGGCCTCCGGCCGCGGAGAAGAAGTCGGCAGCAAGCCTGCTCAAGAAGGTCTTCGGGGCGAGGAGAGCATAAAATCCAATGATTGAGATCGACGGCTCCTTTGGAGAGGGGGGCGGCCAGATTGTGCGTACCGCAGTCTCCCTCTCTGCAGTGACCGGCCAGCCGGTCAGGATCAGCAATATCCGGCAGGGCCGCTCCAGGCCGGGCCTTGCCGCCCAGCACGCTCAGGCTATTGTTGCCCTGGCCGGCATCTGCGGGGCAGAGATATCCGGTGCCAAGCCCAGCTCATCGCAGGTCTCCTTCTCTCCGGGAGAGATTCGTGGCGGCAGGCACCTGGTGGATATCGGAACCGCCGGAAGCATTACACTTCTCATGCAGTGCCTGCTGCCCGCCCTGCTCAAGGCAGACGGCCCGGTCAGACTGGAGGTCTCCGGCGGCACGGATGTGCAATGGGCGCCAACCGTGGATTACTTTGACAGAGTCTTTCTGCATGCCCTCCACGCCTTCGGAGCCGATGTGCAACTGGAGGCAGAGAGCACGCAGAGAGGATACTACCCCCGGGGCGGAGGAAGAGCAGTGCTCTTGGTCGAGCCGGGTGATCTTTTGCCGGCCAAATTTGCCGGAGAAGCCGGCGAAGAAAGGGGGCGTCCAGGGCAGGTTTTGGGCATATCCCACTGCTCCAACCTTCCGGAGCATGTGGCCCGCCGGCAGGCGGATGCAGCAGCGGCTTGCCTCTCTTTAGCAGGATATCCTGCCTCTATCGACTGCCAGGCACTGAGGCTGCCATCCACGGGAAGCGGAATTACCCTCTGGAGGTGTGGCAAGGGGGCGAGCAGCCTGGGAGAGCGCGGCCTGCCCGCTGAAAAGGTGGGACGGATGGCTGCCGAAGAGCTGATTGCTGAGCTTGCCTGCCCCTCGTCAGTGGATGCGCACCTGGCCGATCAGCTCATTGTCTATCTGGCCCTGGCCGGCGGCGAGATCTCCGTGCTGGAGATATCGCTTCATGCCAGCACCAACATCTGGACGGTCAGCCATTTCCTGGATACGCAAATTGAAGTGAAAGAGAGTGCAGCGAATGGCATCTTTCGCATAGCATCACCCTAATATACTCCCATCTCTTTTTTGCTGCGATGCTATGGGATTTGATCGGATCTGGAGCTGCTTTTTTGACCATGTTCGGCTTTGTGCCTCAGATATTCAAGATCTATCGCACCCGGTCGGTGCAGGACGTGAGCGGCTGGATGCTGCTGCAGTTCTCCCTGGGCATATTCCTCTGGCTGCTCTACGGCCTGCACATCGAGGATAATATCCTGATTGTGGCCAATGCCGTTTCACTTGCCACATTGATTATTGCTGACGCCCTTTTCTTAAAGTATAGAAACGAGAAGGCATAGGATACACTAGAAGCGCACAGAGGACTTACATAGACTAAGAGTCAATTACCTACAGTAAATAGCAAATAGCCTTTTCTACTCCAGCTTCGCCCTGATCTTCTCTTGCAGCCTCTCCAGGCAGCCCTTGGTGCACTGCCGGTTGTCGCAGGGCGAGAAGTCTTTGGGGCTGCAGCCGGCCAAAAGCTCCATCACCCTGTCCGCCAGGTCCCAGGCCTGCACCTCCTCCAGCCTCTCCAGGAAGAGGGATGCCTGAGAGTTGAATGTCCGGCACTTTCCCGGATCGGCTACGCTGCTCTCATGCAGGTCATACAGCCTTTGCAGCTCTCTTTCCAGGGCGAGCCAGACATCTCTCTCCACAGGCCTCCTGATTGCATAATCTGTCTATTCATCCACTTCGTCTCTGTAGATGGTCTGCTCCCTTCCCGGGCCTACCGACACTGCGGATATGTCCACACCCAGCAGGTCCTCAAGCCTCTCCACATAGGCCCTGGCATTCTCAGGCAGGTCCTCGTACTCTTTGGCGGCTGTTATGTCCTCAGTCCAGCCGGGAACATCCTCGTAGATGGGCCTGCACCTGGACAGTTCTGCCGTCCCCTCAGGGGGATAGCCGAGCTTCTCGCCGTCCAGCTCATATCCCACACAGATCTTGATAGGATTGATGCCGGTCAGAACGTCCATTTTGGTCAGCGCCAGCTCGGTGTAGCCGTTCAGGTACACGGATTTCAGCCCCAGGACGGCGTCAAACCAGCCGCACCTCCGCGCCCTGCCGGTGGTGGTGCCGTACTCGCCGCCTTTCTCCCTCATCATGGATCCCATGTCGTCCTTCAGCTCAGTGGGCATGGGACCCTCGCCGACCCGGGTGATGTAGGCCTTGATCACGCCTACGACGTTGTCCACCATCACCGGCCCGACGCCGAGGTTAGCGCAGGCAGACCCAGCAGTGGTGAAGCTGGAGGTCACGAACTTCTGGGTGCCGTGGATCACATCCAGGAAGGCTCCCTGAGCGCCTTCTGCCAGAACGCTCTTCTCCTCCAGAATGGCTATGTTGATCTCCCGGGAGACGTCAGTCACCCGATCTTTGAGGCGCTTTCCAATCTCCAGATACTCATCGATGAAGGGCTGATATCTGACCACAGTGGGATCGCCGCCCATATCGGCGATGGCCTTCTCCTTGGCCGGGCCGATCTCAGCGAGCTTGGCCTGCAGCCGGGCGGGGTCGGTCAGGTCTGCCATCTGCACCTCCTCGCGAGCGATCTTGTCCACATAGGCAAATCCTATGCCCCGGTTGGTGGTGCCTATCTTCTCCGTGCGCGCCTTCTCCCGCAGGCCGTCCAGCTCTATGTGGTAGGGCATGATGATGGTGGTCTTGGCATCGACTCCGATGTCAACCTTTATGCCCTCCGACTCCAGGGCCTGTATCTCATTCCACAGTACGCGGGGATTGAGCACCACTCCCGGCCCGATGAGCAGCCTCCTGCAGAAGATGGCGCCGCTGGGCACCAGGTGCAGCTTGTAGGTCTTGCCGCCCACGACCACAGTGTGGCCAGCGTTGTCTCCACCCTGAAATCGCACCACAACGTCGTAATTTTCGGCCAGCAGATCTATTACCTTTCCTTTTCCTTCGTCACCAAACTGAGCACCGGTGAGTATTGTAAACATGCTAGTGAGCATGGCGGCCACGTAGATAACAATTTTGATGCACATGCCCGGCGATGGCCTCTGTCACATCAATGCCCAGTACCTGGAAGATGCCCTTTCCCGAAGGCGTGCCGTTGACCTCTATCACCTTCAGGCCATCGGCGCTCTCCAGCAAGTCCACGCCGCAGTAGACGGCCCCCACGGCCCGGGCTGCGCTGACTGCCAGGTCGCCCAGCTCTCTGCTGAGGGGGCAGGGGGCGGCTGTTCCTCCCCGGGCCAGATTGGCTATCCACTGGCCGGGAGGGGCTATCCGGTAGATGGCGCCCTGAAGCTCCCCTGCCACCACGAAGGCGCGAATGTCGCGGGGCCTTTCCAGGGGTATGAACTCCTGCAGGTAGGCCATGCCCTCCGACTCGATAACGGCCTGCAGCCGGGCCAGGTCTTCCTCTACGCCGTCCTCCAGCAGGAAGATGTCCCTTCCCTTGTAGCCGAAGAGTGGCTTGGAGACGGCCTTCTTGAATTCATGCAATGCCCGCGCCGCCTCCCTCTGACTGGTGGTGGCCAGTGTGCGGGGCGTGGCCACCCCTGCGTCCTGCAAGGCCCTGGATGTGGCATACTTATTGGCCGCTCTGGCGATGGCCTGGGGTGGATTGATGACGGCAACGCCCCTCTCCTGAAGGGCTAAGAGAGCCTCGAAGCGGAAGGATACGTCGGCTACGCCCTGCCGGCCCAGGTCGCGGACGATGAGGGCGGACAGGTCGAGGAGATTGACATCCCGGCAGCGGAAGGACTGGCCGCCGTTGACAGTCGTGCAAAGGTCTGAGAAGTTCAGGAAAAAAGGATTCATCCCTTTTTTGGAGCAGGAGGCCAGGAGGGCCTGAGCTGTCCAGTCCAGGGGGTCGGTGACGACTATGCCGATCTGCATAATAGTAGTAGGAGGCGGGCGGATATATCACTGTTGGCTTGCCTATGGATTGCTTATGATTGCGCTCTTTTTTTAAGCTTGAATCCTGATGAAGGATGAGACCATCTCTTTAAAATCACACTAAGTATTACGATAAATTATTTTTATAATACTAATTCAGAGAAGCCTAATGTCGCTATTTATACCTAGAAAAATTATTGAAAATAATGATAAACGGGCAAGCTTTCATCTGCTCGCCCGTTTATATTGCTTTGATGGAGTGTAGATCTAATAGCAGGCGTTAAGATTTAAAGCTTTCGATCTAGTAATACATTTTAGATCTAATTCAAGGATTATTAACATTTAAAAACAAGCTTTGCTTTTAAAGAATAAAAAAAGTAATACTAAGAAAAGACTAAATATAACTAAATACAACGAGGTCTGCAAAGTTCAAAAAAACAAAGGAGGGATCGATATAAGCCAATTATGGATAAAGGCTGCAATTGCATCATGTTTGATTCTGCTCATGATGTTCACAGGTATTTCCTGGGCAGGCCAGTATGACCTCAATCCGGGCATGGAAGCCGTGAAGTATAAGCATGAGATGACCGACGATGTAACCGGAGAAGGCTATGTAATGGAATACAAGAGAGTCAATACCAATAACCTCTCCCTGCTCGAGTACTTGCATGGCAGCGGAAAGATCGACCAGGCAGATATACTGAACAGCGAGCAGAAGACAACTCATTTAAACACCTTCAAGGTATATGATTATGCAACCAATGGGGGATATGCCATTAGAGAGAAAGCAGGCGGTGCCAATAGCGTCATATCATATACCAGACAGTACGACAATATCCAGTCTGCTACAGCATTTACCTGGGGAACGGGATATTATGCCGCCAACCCCATCATCTACAATTCACTGCTCAAAGACAAGACCGAGGCCAGGAGCTATCAGGAATCTGCTTCAATGCACCGCCAGATAGAGTATGCGCGAGCAGTAACGGGAGACATTGCCGTGGATATAAATTGTACAGGGGCTACCAGCACCGCAGACGGCAAGGGCATTCTCAGCATGAAAATTGACGATGAAGTAACCCAGGGCTGGATGCATGTCGGAGAGTTATTGACTGTGCCCATGAATAGCAAAAATGCCAAAAAGAACCTGCAAGGATGGGGAGACGCTATAATCGAGGTAGACAATGATTATATTGGCAACTTCCAGGTGCAAAAGACCATGAAGCTGGAGGTCTCCAAGAGCAAGCCCACCTGGGCTGAGGACTGGCTGCCCTGCTGTGGCGGCGGATTCTTTGACCTCCTGACATATACTTTCGCTTCCGATAAGCCCTATTCCGGGCAGAAAGGAATATTCGACTGCACCTGCCGCAACACCTCCATCTCCAGCATGAAGCCCAAATGGAACACCAGCCAGGCCCAGTTCCCCACAGCGGAGTACAAGAACAAGCCGTGAATGGCATTTCTTCCTTTTTTGGATAATTTCAAAGAGAAACGGAGGCTTTGATATGAATAAGTCAGCTCAATATTTGCCGGCATTGGGACTATGCATAATCCTGGCAGCAGTCTTTATCTCCCCTGTGTCTGCCAGTGAGACCATAACCATAAAGGACGACCTGGGACGGGATGTTGCCATCAGCTCGCCAGCGGAGAGAATTGTCTTCACCATGGAAAACGCCCTCAAGACCTACTATGCCGTGGGAGAAGCCCGGAACGTAGTAGCCCTTAAAGATGACAAATGGATGCGAAGGCTGAGCCAAGACGTCTTTTCAGTTGTCGATCCGCAATTTGAGAGCAAGATCGTCGTCAATATCACAGGCGATCAAATCAACCTGGAGTCGCTGGCTGCTGTCAATCCCGACCTGGTTGTCCTCTGGGCGTCATCCACTGAAGATCCCAATCTTGCAGCCATCAATGATACTCTGCATGTGCCCACCTTCGCAATCTATGTCACCTCCCTCGATGACGTCTACCGCCAGGTGGACACGATGGGTAAGATTTCAGGAAATAAAGAGAGGGCAGAGCAGGTGAAAGAGATCATGAAAAGCTATGCTGATATGGCTACCAATGTCACCAGCCAGATCAATGAGAGCGACAGACCCACTGTCTTCTGGATGTGGACCGACGTCTACGGCACGGCGGGAGTCAAGAGCGGCATAAATGACCTGATCGACCTGGCGGGCGGCATAAACGTCATGACCCAGGCAGAAGAGGACGCCCAGGTAATGGAGCATCCTGTGGTCACCCAGGAGACGCTTATCAAGCTCAATCCAGATCGTCTCGGCGGTCTTCGACTCGCTCCTGGCCATCATCCAGATTGCCGTGAGCGAGAGAGCTCTGCAGAGCATCGTCTTCTGGATTATGGGCAGCCTGGGAACGGCAAGCTGGATAAAAATTTATAGTGCATTTCCTCTCTTCGCACTGGGTTGCTCCGTCATTCTGCTGCTTCGCTGGAGGCTCAATGTCCTGGCCCTGGGAGATGAAGAGGCCCGCTCCGTGGGACTCAACCCTGAGCTGTACAAGGCGATATTCATAGTAGCAGCCTCTCTCGCCGCCTCCTCAGCCGTGGCTGTGGCCGGAATCATCGGCCTGGTGGGCCTGATTGTGCCCCACATGCTGCGCATGATCTTTGGTCCCGATCACAGAGCACTGATTCCACTCTCCCTCACCTTCGGAGCCTCCTTTCTGGTGCTGGTGGACGATTTTGCCAGGGCGGGCATGGGCTTCGAGGTTCCAGTGGGCGTGATCACCACCTTAGTGGGCGCTCCCTTCTTTGCCTACCTTCTCAGAAGCGTCCGGTCGGGTGGTTGGGAATGAATCAGGCTCAAAAAGCAGGATCATCAGAGGCGGGCATAATCGCCCGGGACATCTCCCTGAGCTACAACGGCCGCCTGGTTTTGGGCAGCATTAGCCTGCAATTGAAGAAGGGTGCTGTCATAACTCTATTGGGCCCCAACGGCTGCGGTAAGACCACATTGCTGAAGGTGATCAACTGCCTGCTCCAGCCAGACCGGGGAAAGGTCTACGTGGACGGAAGAGATGCCTCAGCCATAAAGCAAAACGATATGGCAAGGCTCATCGGTCACGTCCCCCAAACGCAGAGGCCGTCCTTTCCCTTCACCGCCCAGGATATAGTGCTCACCGGGAGGATGCCTCACATCTCAGCCCTCTCCCAGCCGGGCCCCGATGATGTGGAAAAAGCCCGGCAGGCTCTGGAGAATGTTGGTGCGCTGCATCTGGCCGGCAGAGCCTACACCCAGATCAGCGGCGGAGAGCGCCAGTTGGTGATGGTCGCCAGGGCTCTGGCCCAGGAGCCATCATACCTGCTGCTGGATGAGCCTACCTCTTACCTTGATTTTAAGAACCAGTTTGCGGTCCTCAATATGATCTCGCGGATAGCCAGGGAGCAGAAGGTTACGGCTGTCATGACACTGCATGATCCCAATCATGCCCTGATGTTCTCAGATGAGGTGGTGCTGATGAGAAAGCTGCGATTTGGCGAGGGCGGAGGATTTGGAGATGATGGCAATTGCAGCAAAAAAGCATCCTTAAGCCGGCAGATCCAGCAGAGCATAATTGCCGCCGGAGGGGCTCATGAGGTTATGACCCCGGAAAATATCAGGGAGGCCTACGGCATAGAGGTTGAAGTTCTATCCATCCGGGGGAGACGGATGATCTTTCCCCTGCAAAAAGGAAACGGAAAGGATCAGGCAGAATCCTCTTTATATCCCAGCTCCTGAGCCTTCCTCTGTGCATAATCCGCGTCCGATGCCCTCTCCGCCAGCTTGAGCACATTTGCTTTATTGACCCAGGCCTCCATGCACTTCGGATCTATTTTAAGGGCCTGCTCAAAGCTCTCAAGAGCGCCATCATAGTCGCCCCTCCCTAAAACGATAGAGATTCCCCTGTTGTTCCAGGGCTCAAGGTAACTTGAATTCTCCTCGATGGCCCGGTCGTAGGCTGCTATGGCTTCTTCAAAGCTCTCCAGCCCGGCGAGAGCCAGACCCAGCCGGTTCCAGCAAACGGCGCAGTCGGGCTGCAGATTCACCGCCCCTCTCAGAACCTGCACCTCTGCGCTGTAATTTTTCATATCATGCAGTACCAGAGCCTTATTGTAGAGAAATGCAGTGCCGTCTGAATCGATTTCAATAGCCTTATCAAACATAATGATGGACTCATTATATTTTTTCAGCTCGGCATATGCCAGGGCCTTTCCGTTCCATGCCGATGCATCTTCTGGATTGATATCGATGCTCATGTTGTAGGCCTGAATTGACTCTTCGATCCTGCCGGAGAGGCGAAGAGCCGTAGCTTTGCCGATCCAGGCACCGGCATTTATGGGATTGAGCAGTATGGCCTTCTCAAAGGCGCCCTTGGAACCGCTGTAATTTCCGACGTTCATGAGGTCGATTCCCAGTCCAAGCCAGGCATCCTCATTCTCCGTGTCCAGCTCCACCGTCCTCTTCAGAGCCTGCATGGACTCATCGTCGCGGCCCAGCTCCGCCAGCACCAGGGCTCTGCTGTACCAGGCACCGGCAAGACCGCCGTCCAGCTCTACGGCCTCATCCAGGGACAGGATAGAGTCCTCGAATAGCCCAGCGCTGGCCTGGGCCAGGCCCTTGCTGTACCAGGATAGGGAGTCTTTGGGATGGAGATCTATGGCTTGCTCAAAGGCTATTATCGACTCGTCGTATCTGCCCAGATGAGCCAATGCCAGGCCTTTGCTGTACCAGGCTTCCGCCAGACGGGAGTCGAGGCGGATCGACTCATTGTATGCGGATAGGGCATCTTCATATCTGTAAAGGCCGCTGTGTGCCTGCCCTTTTCTCATCCAGACCGAAGCATTCGTGCGGTCCAGTTGCAGGGATTTGTTGTAGCATTCCTGGGCGATCCAGAAGGACCCCCTCTGGGCAAATTCGTCCCCCCTCTTTTGCCAGTACTCGGAGGTATAATCGCCACCCAGGGCGCAAATGGTGGAGTTCAGGATAAGCAGGGCGAAGGCTATAATAACGATTTTGGAATTGGCAAGCATTTCGTCCCTCAGAATTTTTTTATCAGATATTTCGCGTTTCATCTCGTGAAATCGGCGGCTAAAGCTCCTTTCCCAGAGATGTGGTTGTCAGTTTCACATTCTTTACTCCCTTCAGGGCCATCATCCTCTCTGCAGCCTGCCTCACTTCCTGACCATTGCCTCTGAGAATCACAGCCTCCAGACAGGTATCTTCATCCAGGTGAACATGCAGGCTGGATTGTATAATGCTGCCGAAGTCGTGCTGGATCTCAGTAAGACTGTCTTCAAGTCCCCTCTGGGAGTGATTGTATAATATGGTAATAACGCCGACACGCTCTCCGTCAACGTCGCTCATCCATTCGAAGTTGACAATATAGCTTCTGATGGCATCCCTGACACCTTCAGAGCGGGAGGAATAGCCGCGATGCTGGATGATTTCATCAAACTTATTGAGGAGATTTTCTGGCAATGATATGCCTATTCTCATAAGATCTTGTTCCATATATTATCGCAAAATGAGATTAAATATTACTTAGTAATAAGCTTATTCCTTGGAACCTTGGATACGAAAATCTTGAAACCACAATGCTTTGCATTGGATCTTTTATGCAATTTATTCAAATTGAGATTAATATCGACATTATTATTGACATAAATATCAAATCCTGAAATCAATTCCTTACGGCCTACTCTGCACCTAACTTCAAGTCCCACGAGTTATTCATAATAATAGATTCAATTATGTTGTTAACAAAAGTGATTTATACTAAAATTAATCTTAACCATAACAAACGATACGAGGGATAATATGAAGATAAAGCTAATTTCAGCCCTGGTGATAATGGGCCTGGCGCTTCTCCTATGCGGCCCGGCATGGGCGGCTGAGTACCCGCTGACCATCACCGACACAGCAGGGAGGGCCGTTACATTCACCATGCCTGTGGAGAGGGTAATTGTAACCAGCACAGACGCCGCCGAGGCAGTGGTCATGCTCGGCGCAGCAGACAAGGTGATCGGCATCTCGGATACCGTGCAGAAGAAAGGCTACTACTTCCCGGACCTCAAGAGCAAGCAGAGCATAGGCAAGTGGAATGCTCTGGATTACGAGATGATCGGAGAGCTTGCCAAAGGGGGTGAGGAGAACATCACCCCGAACATTATAGTCATCGGATACAGCTATCCCGACAAGCCCTACGGCATATATGGCGTGGAAAAGGGGCTGAAACCATTTGAAAACATCAAGGCGGTCGCCCTGGAGTTCACCAAGCCTGAAAACATCACTCGCGAAATTGAGATCCTCGGACAAATTCTGGGCAAGGAAGGGGAGGCATCCGACTATATCAAATGGTATGTGGAGAAGAGTGCATCTGTAAAGCAGGCTGTAGAGGGCCAGAGCATGCCCAAGGTCTATGCCGAATGGAGCTCTACCTCCGATGTGTCCACCCTGGGCTCCGGCTCCGGATTTGATTCCGTGCTCAGTGTGGCCAGGGGCTACAACGTGGCCAGGGGCCTTGAAGACTCCTATCCCAAAGTGACCTGGGAGTGGGTTGTAACTCAGAATCCAGAGGTGATCATAAAGAGGCAGACCCAATCCTCAGACCAGACCCAGATTGGATGGCAGTCGGAGCCTTCTACGGATACGGTAAAGCTGCAGTCCGTCAGAAATGAGCTGCTGTCCAGGTCCGGAGCGAGCAGCATTTCAGCAGTCAAATCCGGCCGGGTTTATGTCATGGACTGGGATGTGCTCAACGGCCTGGACCAGGTGGTGGGCATAACCTACCTTGCCAAGTTGCTGCATCCAGACGCAGACTTAGACCCGGAAGCCGTCCACAGGGAATACGTGGAGAAGCTGGGTCTGCAGTATCCGGATAACAGGACATTTGTGTATCCGGAGCTTTCCAGCCTGTGAATGAGGTACTGGAAGGCCTAAATCTTGCGTTTTGGCGCCTTTGCAGGATATCCCTGACCTCCCGCAAAGGCGCCCATCGCTCACAATAACGCATTCTTCTATTTGCATGCATCTAATTTTATGCGTCTATTTCATGTATATGTTCAATTCAATAATATTTAGTAATACTATTACCACAATCTTTATCAATATTAACTTAACTCCTCTGCTATTGATATGTCTTCGGGACCTCCATCAGAAAAGCTATCACTTAAGGAAGCATACCAGCAATTCACAGGGAGAAAGGTCCTGTTTCTGTTGCTCCTGCTTGTGGCTATTGTCCTGCTGGCGGCAGTTGCCGCCACCCTGGGCTCTGCCGACATCAGCATCACGGAGGTCTACTCTGCCATTTTAGCCAGGTTCTTCCCCGGCCATTTTCAGAGCGACTGGTTCTCGGATACCATCGTCTGGGGGCTGCGGCTGCACCGAATTGTGCTGGCCGTCGTGGGAGGCATGGGCCTGGCCATAGCCGGAGCGGTGATGCAGGGCATCCTCAAAAATCCCCTGGCCAGCCCCTTCACCCTGGGCATATCCTCTGCCGCCAGCTTCGGAGCGGCTCTGGCCATAATCCTGGGAGCGGGCTTTGTGGGTGGAGAGTGGATGATCATAGGCAATGCCTTTGTCTTCACCATCGTCGCCTCCATGACCGTCTATGGCCTGGCCAAGTACAAGGGCATCACCCCTGAGACCATGATCCTGGCAGGCATCGCCATCATGTACCTCTTCCAGGCCATGACATCATTTCTGCAGTACGTGGGCCACGCCGAACAGGTGCAGGAGGTGGTCTTCTGGATGATGGGCTCCCTGGGCAGGTCATCGTGGGATAAGGTCTGGATAGTCTCCGCCGTCATAGCCCTCTGCTTTCCATACCTCCTGCTCAAGTCCTGGGACATCAACGCCCTCGGCGCAGGAGACGAGACCGCCACCAGCCTGGGTGTGAATGTGGAGAGGACGCGGATTGTATGCATGATGGCCGTCTCGCTCATCACCGCCAGCATAATCTGCTTTACCGGCACCATCGGCTTCATCGGCCTCGTCTCTCCTCATATCACCAGAATGATCATTGGCGGAGACCACAGATTTCTCCTGCCGGCCTCGGCTCTGGTGGGCGGCCTCTTGCTGCTGGCCGCAGACTCGGCGGCGCGCACTCTGCTGGCCCCGGTGGTGATGCCGGTGGGAATAATGACTGCCTTCCTGGGAGTGCCGTTCTTCGTCTACCTGTTCATGAAGAGGAGGAAGGAGTTTTGGTGAGTATTTATTACAGGAGATTTGGCGATCTGCCAGCAAATTCTAGCCAGAGAATCCGTTTAACGCCGGGAGGCGACCGTATTGGTTAAAATCACTATCAAGAACCTCACATTCAGCTACAACAGCCACAGGATACTCGACGGCCTCAGCCTCACCATCGGAAGCTCTGAGATCCTGAGCCTGGTGGGGCCCAACGGATCAGGAAAGACCACTCTCATCAAGTGCATCGACCGCATACTCAAGCCTGAGGGAAGCATCCTCCTGGACGGCCGGGAGATACAGAGAATGGACCGCCAGGATGTGGCCAGGCAGATCGGCTATGTCCCCCAGTCCAGCTCCACTCCTCTCGCCACCACGGTATTTGACACCGTCCTCATGGGCAGGAGGCCGCACATCGGCTGGAGGGTGACCGACTCTGACCTGGAGAAGGTGGCGGCGGTACTGGAGAGGCTAAACCTGGAGGACCTGGCCATGCGTGAATTCTCTCAGCTCTCCGGCGGCCAGAAGCAGAAGGTGCTCATCGCCCGCGCCCTGGCCCAGGAGCCGGCGGTGCTGCTGCTCGACGAGCCCACATCGAACCTGGATATGCTCCACCAACTGGAGGTTATGGAGACGGTGAAGAGCCTGGTCAAGGAGAAGAGCATCTGCGCTGTGATGGCCATCCATGACCTCAATTTGGCCTCCCGATTCTCAGACAAGCTGGTCATGCTCAAGGACGGCAAAGTCTACGCTGCCGGCGAGCCGGAGGCCCTCCTCAGCGAGGCCAATATCAGCCGGGTCTATGGAATTGAGGCTATGGTCATGAATGCGATGGGCCGGCCCTACATAGTGCCGCTGCGGTCCATATCCGCCGGCGCGGCAGCCTGTGATTAGCCTTCATTGCCCCGTAGAAACATTTTTCGCTACCTGCGTTCCATCTGCACCTGAGGGAGACCGGATCAAAAATGGCCAGGAAAGGTAACGGCGATAAAAAAAGCCCATTGAAAGCTACGAGCACAAAGACAAGCAGCGACTCAACAATCCGCGCGGATTTCTCCGGCATCATCGAGAGGCACTGCCTGTGAGACTGGGGGGAGGGCTAAAAGACCTACCGAAAAGTATATTTCTCCTGAGAGTCTCATAATATCCTAAATCACAATAAAGATGATGAGTCAAAAGCCAATAATGATTGGAATATTCCGGTTTTTGACTATGAATTGTAAAATAGATAAAGAGATGGTTTCATCACAACTCCGTCATTTGAAGCAGGTGGATCATATTGCAGGAAAATTCCCCCAGGTTCCGGGAGCTTCTGGCCAGGGCCAGGCAGCGTGTGGGCGACATAAAGAGGCTTCAGGCAGCGGGCCTCATCTGCCATGACGGCGATTTTGTGCCCTCTGTCCATTACCCGCCCATCACCCGCTATCCTCCCATGACCGAAGAAGAGCTCTTCGCCGGCTACAGCATGCCTCAGGACGGCCTCCTCGACATCTACGTCCATTTTCCCTTCTGCGAGAGGCGCTGCACATTCTGCCATTACCCGGGAAAGCTCGGCGAGCAGACCGAAGAGAAGAACCGCTATCTTTCCGCTCTGGAGAGGGAGATGGACATCTACATGAAGAGGCTTGGCATCGATGAGATCACAGCCCGGTCCATACTCATCGGCGGCGGCACTCCCACATTCCTCACCCCGGAGCAACTGGAGAGGTTCCTGCAATTCTTCAGCGACAGGGTGAAGCTCTCCGATGGCTGCCAGTTTAATTACGACGTCGACCCCGGCTCGCTGGTGGGGCCGGTGGGCGAGGAGCGGCTGCGCATCATGAAGCAGTACGGCGTAAACCGGCTGACCATAGGCGTACAGTCGCTGGATGACCATGTCCTCAGGATCATGAACAGGCCCCACGATGCCCAGACGGCCATCGATTCCATCCACGCCTCCAATAAATTCGGCTACCAGCTCAACATCGAATTCATTTACGGCCACCCCGGCGAGACCCTGGAGAACTGGACGGCGGTCATGGAAAAGGCAGCGTCCCTTCCTGTGGACGAGATTCAGATCTACCGGCTCAAGGTCCAGGCCTATGGAGACCTTCAGGGCAACATCATCAAATTCCGGGAGAGGGAGCCGGCCAGCATCCCCACATTTGATGAGACCATGATGATGAAGCAGATCGCCATAGACATTCTGGCCGAGCACGGCTTTCACGAAAACCTGCGCCGCGTCTACTCCAAAAAGAAGCAGCACTACTCCCATTACGCCTACAACCAGTGCTGCATGCTCTACGATCAGATCGGCCTGGGGCTGACTGCATTTAGCAGCCTGCGAGACAGGTTCGCCCTCAACACCCAGTTCTTTGAGGAGTACTATGCTGCCATCGAGAGAGGCCGTCTGCCCGTCAACCGCGGCTATATCAGGGACAGGGAGTCCCAGGTGCGCTGGGCCATCGTCCTGCCCCTCAAGAACTCAGACCTCAAGAAGCCCTATTTTGAGAAGGTGACCAATGTGTCCTTCGACCGGATATTCCGAAAGAAGGTGGAGAGGCTCAAGCAGTTCGGATTGATTGAGGATACTGGAGAGACCATCCACCTGACCGACCTGGGGACATTTGTCGCAGATGAGGTGGTCGAGCAGTTCAATGCCAACGAATTCATGCCCTTCCCCACAGAATCCTATGCCCCAGGCCCGCTTCACCCCTATGCCGACAACGCCCCCAAGGATGCTCTGGGAGAGAATTCTCATGTCTGAGCAGGATCTCATGGATCTCATCTCCGGCAGAGGTCCATCAACGGCCGGCGGCATTAATAGAGAGCAGATAAAGCAGCTTTTGACCAGCAGCGGAGAGCTTCAGCAGGAGCTGTTTTTGCAGGCGAGAGAGGCCAGAGGCCGGCATTTTGGCGATGAGGTCAAGCTCCGGGGGGTAATCGAGATCTCCAACTTCTGCCAGAAGGGCTGCGACTACTGCGCCATGAGGAGCAAGAACAGGGCCCTGAGCAGGTTCCGGCTGGACGCAAAGACAATTGTAGCCGTGGCGGAGAGCATCGCCGGGTCCGGGATCAGCACCATCTTCCTGCAGAGCGGCCAGGACCCGCGCTGCGATCAGTTGCTGGATGAGGTCATACCCGCCATTTCCGATCTGGGGGTGGAGGTGCTGCTCAACGTCGGCGAGAAGAGCCTGGAGACATATGAGCGCTTTGCCAGGCTCGGTGCCAGGTCGTTCATTCTGAAATTTGAAACCTCGGATGAGGAGGAGTATGAGAGAATAGCCCACGGCCCCTTGCAGGAGAGGCTCCAGTGCATGAGGTGGATAAGAGCGGCTGGAATGAAGATTGGCACAGGAAACATCATCGGCCTGCCCAATCAGAGCATCGACAGCCTGGTCTCGGATATCTGCCTGTCCCTCGACTTCCGGCCGGACTTCGTCAGCTCCGCTCCCTTCATACCCAATCAGGGAACGCCCCTCCAGGATCTGCCCTGCGGGGACCTGATGCTCACCCTCAACACCATGGCCATATTGCGATTGGGTCTGCCGGAGGCGCTCATCCCGACAGTCAGTGCCCTTGAATACATTCACGCCACAGGACAATTGATGGGACTTATGGCCGGGGCCAATGTCATGACCATCAACTTCACACCCAAATACTACAGAAAGCATTATAATATTTACGCGAATGATCGATTCATTGTCACATTCAACCATGCCATGAGCACTGTTCGGTCGGCGGGGCTGAGGATCAATCCCAAAGTCATGGAAAAGATGGCTCTGGCAAAAGAGCAGGCTGAAAGGGAGCTGGCAGAGAAGGATATTGCAGGCTCGGGGGCCGGCAGCTAAAGGGCATAGGCTATTAATAGCAATATCAACGGCAAATGGCGAGAACAACGGGAGAGAAACATTGATGGCGAACCTGTCTCTTGAAGATAAGTCTACTATGAAAGGAAAAGACGGAGGCATCCGGCCTCCCCTCAATACCGACCTGCCGGTGCTGGCAGTGCGCTCCAAGGCCTCCTTGATACATATCGGAAGCCTTGATTCCTTCGACATCACCGCCGGAGGAAAGGAAGCCGCCCAGAAGATTCTGGATTATCTGAGCACAGGAAACAGAGACTCATTGAAGAAAGCAATAGATATTTACGATAACATAATTCCCAATGAAAATTTCGGCGGAGAGTATACGGCGCTGCAATGGATCTGCAGACTATTCCTGGCGCCTGATGAGCATAAGAAGGACTTTCTCGCTCACCCCGCTGTGAGCAACTGGTTTGACCTCCTGGCCAAGGACGGCTACGCCAATCTTAAAGAGTATCTGCAGATGAAGTACCACTTTGTGGAGATTGGAAAGGACGACCCAAATGCCAGAACCAACCTGCGCTTCCTGGAGGACTTCATTCTCTTCAACAATCCGGACCGGGAGAGGTGGGACAAGATCGCTGAGAACATCTACAAGCTGGGAATTAATGAGGGCTTTTCCGTCATGGACTTCGGCTGCGGTCCCGGCTACTTCACATTCAAGTTCGCAGATCTGGTGGGCCCTGGGGGACATGTCTATGGCATAGAGACCAATGACCGGCATATCAGCTATGTCCAGGACTACCTGAAGAAGTATAATATTAGTAATATTACTATCTACGAGTACAAGCCAGAGGACCTGGGCCTGCAGGGCGGAGAAATGGTGGATGTGGTGTTTATGTGCTCTCTGTATCACATTCTCTACGCCGCCCTCACCGATGGAGAGAGAGACCTCTTTGTAAAAAACATCAAAAATCACCTCAAGGAGGGGGGCCGTCTCATAATAGTCGATAACGACCTGGTGGAGAGCGAAAACCTGCCCTATCACGGCCCGTACATCTCCAGGGACCTGATAATCAGCCAGCTCTGGCACTATGGCTTTTATCTCATAGATCAATACCAGTTCACTGTGCAGCGCTATATTCTGGAGTTCCGGCTCAAGGATTATGAAGACGGCCAGGCTGCTGCCCAATTCCAGGCACCGGCCGGCCTGCCTCCCAGAGCTGCACCGGCCTCAGCCGCCGCCACTATCCTCACCGCCACAACCCTCACCGCCACCCCCAACACCACTCTCACTGCCACAATCACCAACCTCACCCCGGCAGCAACGGCAGAGGCGCAGAACAATCCCGGTACATCCTATGCCCTTCCCGCCGCATTTGCAAGCGAGGGCTCAGTTGACAGGATAGCCGTCACGTCCCCTTCATCACTGGTGCGCTATCGCATGATCGGCACCTCTTCCCAGGGATACACCCTCCTCGGCAAGAAGGCGGCCAGACTCTTCTTTGCCGCCCTGGAAAAGAGGGATGAAGAGAGCATAAGGGCAGCCCTTGCTGCCTATGATGACCTGATCCCCAAAGAGAGGATTGGAGACGAGTACACCGTCTTCAAATGGTTCTGCCTCTACCTCCTGGCCGGGGAGGAGCTGAGGGCGCAGATGATAAGCGACAGGTTCGATGCCGAATTCTTCCACTATCTGGCGGATGGGGACTATGAGATGCTCAAAAAGTATGTTCGCATCAAATACGACCTATCAGTGGCCGATCCGGAGATGCCCAAGTCGGATGACGAATTTGCCATTCAGAGGATCCACGATGTCGTCTACGAGTACTCAGGAAACGAGGTGAGCTTCGACCAGCTCAACGAATGGAACGAGTTCATCTCCTTCAATAATCCCAACCGGGAGAGCTGGGAAAGGACGGGGGAGATGCTGGACTTCTTTGGCATCAAGGCGGGGGAGACAGTGGCCGACATCGGCTGCGGCTTCGGCTTCTTCTCCTTCAAATTCGCGGGGCTGGTGGGCGATAGCGGCCGGGTCTACTCCACAGAGATCAATACCGATGCCCTGGCCTATGTCAAGAGGATCAGCGACAAATACGGCCTGAACATAAACACCGTCGAAGCGCGCCTGAATGATATCTGCCTGCCCCAGGAAAGCGCCGATGTGGTCTTCATGTGCTCGATGTACCACGCCGTCTACATTGCCTCAATCGAGTCAGTGAAAGACCAGTTCATAGCCAGCCTGAAGAAGGCCATGAAGAAGGACGGACGGCTGATCATCGTGGACAACGCCATAACCCCGCCCGATACCGTGGCCTACTTCGGCTCGGGAATAGCCAAGGAGCTGGCGATATCCCAGCTCAAATACTATGGATTTCGTCTGGAGGAATGCAGGCAGTTCATACCGCAGCGCTATGTGCTGATACTCCGCCAGGAATAGTGTCATATGATTATGACCTGGGCCATTGAGACGGAGGGGATAAGCAAGAGATATGGGGCAGCCATGGCCGTGGACTCTGTCAGCCTGTGCATCCGGCAGGGAGAAATATTCGGGCTGCTCGGACCCAACGGTGCAGGCAAGACCACGCTCATCAAGATGCTCTGCACGATGACCGAGCCGTCGGCGGGCAGGGCAAGGGTCTGGGGCTACGATGTGGTAAAGGAGGCCTCCTCCGTGCGCATGAACATCGGAGTGGTCTTCCAGGACATCACCCTGGACGACAGGCTCTCCGGCCGGGAGAACCTGGACCTGCACGGCAGGCTCTACGGCCTGGACAGAAGAGAGAGAGGGGAGAGGATAGAAGAGGTTTTGAGCCTGGTGGAGATGGCAGACAGGGCGGATGGTGTGGTCAGGACATACTCCGGGGGCATGATGAGACGCCTGGAGATCGCCCGGGGACTGATGCACCAGCCCAATGTCCTCTTTTTAGACGAGCCCACATTGGGCCTGGACCCGCAGACGCGAGTTCGCATCTGGGAGTACATAAAAAAGCTCTCCGGGGAGGAGGGCGTCACCGTAGTTCTCACCACCCACTACATGGAGGAGGCGGATCACCTCTGCGGCCGGATCGGCATCATCGACCGGGGCCGGATTGTGGCCCTCGACCCGCCCCAGAGCCTCAAGGACCGGCTGAGCGGAGATGTCGTCACCCTGAAGCTGGACGGGGCGGGCGACGCAGAGAGACTGGCAGCAGTCTATAAAGAGCACGGCCTGGGCGGGGTCATCTCCTGCGGAGAGAGGGAGATATCTCTGGCTGTGAGCGAAGGGGAGAAGAAGATTCCCCACATTCTGGGCCTGGCCTCCGCCAGCGGCATATCCATCCAATCGGTCAGCCTGCACCGGCCCACTCTGGATGACGTCTTCCTCCACCACACCGGCCGGGCCATCCGGGAGAAGGACGCCGGAGAAGCGGAGAGCCTGGGGCGCAGGATGCGCTCCGGGAGGAGATGAATGTGGCGAAGATAAAGAAAAGCCGCATGAACCGGGCATTTGATGCCGCCGCCACCATGTGGCTGGCTGAGATGATGCGCTTCTGGCGCTCCAAGTCGCGCATAATCGGGGCTCTCACCACTCCCCTCACCTTCATGCTCTTCCTGGGGCCGGGGCTGATATCCGGATTTCAGTTCAGGGGCGGAGCAAGCCTGGACATCGGCTTCTTTGCGCCGGGGCTCATTGGCATGTCTGTCCTGTTCGCCTCCCTCTTCGCCGGGGGCTCGATCATCTGGGAGAGAGAGTCCGGAGTCATCAAGGAGATCCTGGTGGCCCCGGTGAGCCGCTTCTTCCTGGCCCTGGGAAGAGCCCTGGGAGGAGTCACCATCGCCCTGATTCAGGGCATACTGCTGCTCATCTTCGCCCATCTGATCGGAGCCAGATACGAGTCTCTGGCGGGAGTCGCCGCCTCCATTGCCGTCATGGCCCTATCCGGCCTGGGATTTATGGGGCTGGGCATAGCCCTGGCATCGAAGATAGACAGCAGCGAAGGATTTCAGGTGATCATGAGCTTTCTGACCATGCCCCTGGTGCTGCTCAGCGGGGCCTTCTTTCCCATATCCGACCTGCCGCCGTGGCTATCCGGCCTGGTGCATTTGAATCCCCTGACATACGGCGTGGAGGCCATTCGCTACTTCCTGCTGGGGCAATCCAGCATACCCGTCTTCGTGTGCCTGGCAGTGACCGCCGTCTTTTCTGCAGTCATGCTCTGGCTGGGGGGGAGGATGTTCGGAAAGATCAGGGTTTGAGAACCGGAGAACTAAAAAAGTAAAATTTAGTTCAGCTTGGAACCTGTTGCTGTCCTCCCTGGCCTGGAGGCTGCTGGCCCTGCTGCTCCGGCCCCTGTCCGGGACCCTGCTGCTGCCCATTCTGCTGGCCTGCCGGTGCCTGCTGTCCATCTACCATTTCAGGTTTCAGGCATATGAACAGCGCATCCGGACCCAGGTTGGCAAAGCAGATGCCCGTGTTTCCATTGAGAGTGGAGTCGTTGAACTCCACAAGCTCAAACTCTGCCGTCTCATTGTAGGCCAGCAGATATCTGACATTGGCCTTCATCTCCACTGTGCCCAGGTCCTCCCAGCTCAGGTTGCTCTCGTTTCCATGAGCCCAGCGAAGGGTGAATGTCCCGGAGGGAATGGCGCTCTGGCAGCTCTCATTTCCCGTAGGGTCCGGGTCGAATGGACCGTAGTAATTCGGACAGATTCCTTCCTGAGAGACGGCTGCGGGCAGTGTTGCCAGCATCAGGCTGACGAGCAGCAATGCCCATGCTGATCTGAACATTTCGGATATTTGAATTCCTCCTGCTGGCATAATGCACCTCTTTGTATGTAAAACTTATTCTGTGTGCAATGCCACAATGGGGTCGAGCCGTGCGGCTTTGTTGGCAGGGTACAGGCCGGCCAGAGTAGTGGTGAGAACTCCAAAGATCAGGCCGATGAAGATTGAGGATAATGTGACAGATGAAGGCAGCCCGGCCAGGGAGCCTATGGCTGAGGAGATGGCCACACCGGCCATTATGCCGATGGCGCTGCTGGCCACACCCAGCATTCCCGCCTCCAGGAGATAGGAGACGCGAATGTCCGTCATGGTGGCTCCCAGGGCCTTCATGACTCCAATCTCTCTGACCCGCTCGTTGACGGTAAGCATCATGACATTGGCGATGCCGATTCCTCCCACCACCAGGGATATGGCGCCGATCCCCCCCAGGGCATACTGGATCATGGATAGAACCGCCAGAAGTGAAGAGAGCATATCCTTGAGTGCCGTGGCATCAAATGCCTCATCCTTATGATATCTCTTGAGGTCGATTTTGATCCTGTCCACCACGTCGTTGGTCATGGAGGGGTCGATCACTGTCACCTTGAAGTTGGCATAGTAGTAGTTGTCCTGGTCGAGCAGGTCTTCGAGGGCCTGGTGGGTGATGTACATCTGGGTGTTGGGGCTGCTCTCCGGGCCGCCCAGAGACGACTGCTGCTGCTCTTTCAGGACACCCACCACCTTGAAGTCCATGTGGTTGTCCAGGATGTAGAGCCTGATCCTGTTGCCCGGTATGACCTTCATCCTGAAGAGGCCGTCGGATATTCCGCTGCCAATGACTATCGATTTATAATCGGAGTCGGTCAGAAAGCGCCCCAAAGAGATCTTGGCCTTGACATCGTCCTCCTTCTCCGGGTCCACGCCCATGACGATGCCCGTGGCATTCCTGTCGCGGAAGGATATGATGACATTGACTGCCGTCTCAGGGGCGACATTCTTGACGCCAACAATGTTCTCCAGGGCCTTGGTGTCCTTGTCTGTGAACTTGGCCGGCTCCTCGGCGATCCTGTTGATCTGGTCGCTTCCGCCGAAGCTGAATGTGCCGGGGATCACCCTGATCACGTCAAGGTCAAAGGAGCTGAACTGCGACGATACGCCGGAGTAGAGGCCCTGGCCCACGGAGAGCATCACCACTATGGCCATGACGCCAATGATTATGCCCAGGCTTGACATGATGGTCTTGAACCTGTCTGTGACAAAGCCCAGGGCGATGTACTCCAGCATATCGGCCAGCTTCATTTTTCCCGTCCTAATTTCTGGTGATTATCGATATCATTGAAAAGGTCAGCCCGATACTTATAGTTATTCAGAGTGTTGGGAGTCGCGGGGCTGCACTATAATCTGCCGGAGCTGGTGGGGGTCGCCATCGCGGCCAGGTTCTACATGACCGACGCCCAGGAGGAGGACCTGATTCGCCAACCAATATTCGAGATTGACCTCGGCAATTCCGCCATTTTAGATACTTCTCAGATGTTATACGTAGCCTAACGAAAGAGCTTAAGAAGGAATCGCTAAAGATGCAGATTACCAGGCTTCTCTTCCATCCTCACCGCGTAAATGTGTTCGGCCCAGGATAGTCGAGGGGCCATCAGCGCTCGTAGAGCCAGATTCTTTCAAATATAGGCGGCAAAGTCTAAATAGAATAAGCGCGCAAAAAAAAGAGAAGCTCTGCAGATTATAATCCCTGTCAGGCCAGGGCCGTCCAGCAGAGGGATGGATTTTGGACCTGGTCACTCATGATGCAAGAGTATTTATATGAGATATTTTGCGAGCACCTCGATTATGCCTAAAACACCGGGGGGTGCTCGCAGAGTCGAAGCATATTGAAAACAACCCTAAAATACAAAAATTAAAGAAGTATTTTAGGGCAAAGAAGGGAGGTGCTCGCAAATCGAGAAGAAATCGAACGCAGGCACAGCCCCCAAATGGCACCCTATTTCCATGTCCGAAAGGACGTGGCCCAATTGAAACATAAGTGCTGCGGTTAATATTACATTTTTCATTTCCAATCCCTATTTCCATGTCCGAAAGGACGTGGCCCAATTGAAACCTCATCTATATACGGAGACCGGATCTCCCTGTCGTTGTTCTATTTCCATGTCCGAAAGGACGTGGCCCAATTGAAACACCAGGGTCTCGTTGTTCAAAATTATCGTTGCGTTTGCGCATTTCCATGTCCGAAAGGACGTGGCCCAATTGAAACGTCGTGTACTGGATGTTGACTGATATGGCCTGGGCCTATTTCCATGTCCGAAAGGACGTGGCCCAATTGAAACTGAAACGCTCCTGGCGAATCCCCAGGATGTCGATATTATTTCCATGTCCGAAAGGACGTGGCCCAATTGAAACGGAGGTTCACCCGCTTTGTTTCGGGCATGTTCGCCCGAACATTTCCATGTCCGAAAGGACGTGGCCCAATTGAAACTCCACTTTAAGAGATTGCCCCGGGTATTCCAGACCGACGGCATTTCCATGTCCGAAAGGACGTGGCCCAATTGAAACCCTCACCGATCAGCTTGGCCAATGGCACGATCGCCAAAGATTTCCATGTCCGAAAGGACGTGGCCCAATTGAAACACCAATTATAGATGTTTAGAAGGTGAACTTATGGGTTTTCTTGCCATTTCCATGTCCGAAAGGACGTGGCCCAATTGAAACCCACGCTTTGACGCTGGATTCGCCGGAGCCGAGATGGAATTTCCATGTCCGAAAGGACGTGGCCCAATTGAAACTCATTTGCGACTCTCCTTTTTCTTCGTATATTCCCGGATTTCCATGTCCGAAAGGACGTGGCCCAATTGAAACTCTCCGGTGGCATACTGGATCTTGTTGAACAGGGCAAAACATTTCCATGTCCGAAAGGACGTGGCCCAATTGAAACGGATCATTCCAGTATGACATTTAGGCCTCTCGATGCATATTTCCATGTCCGAAAGGACGTGGCCCAATTGAAACTCCATCTCGTTGAATGAATTAGAACACTCCGGGCAAAATTTCCATGTCCGAAAGGACGTGGCCCAATTGAAACCCCGATTACTGCTTTAAGTATTTTACTCATTCTTCAACCTATTTCCATGTCCGAAAGGACGTGGCCCAATTGAAACCTCGTTGCTGTAGGATTCCTTCCACTGGAAGGCTACCAGATTTCCATGTCCGAAAGGACGTGGCCCAATTGAAACAAGGTCAGTTCACTATCGTTATTTACTATGACCACTCCAATTTCCACGTCCGAAAGGATGTGGCCCAATTGAAACGAGGCATGCCCGCGTCCGGCCAGGATAGGCGGCGTTCATCAACGGCGAGCCGGCCCGGCAAGAAGCTTGGAGAGAAAGCGGAGCGAGCACCATCCGAAAGAAATATATAAAAACGATGTAAACTAAATAAATAATCTATACTTTGATCGCTCCTCGTTGAGTAAGCAGAGCGATTAAAGCTTCTTTGGACATAGGGCACTCTATAAGATCCTCAAGTTCTTGAGATGTTTCGAGATGCAATTCCTTTCTCATTGCATTCAACAGCCTATCTTCGTATTCATCCAGGCCATGACTGACCCAGGTGAACACACCTGTCTTTTTTCCCTGGACGTATAAAGTATATTTTATATGCTTTGATTTGCCTTTTTTGGATATAAAGCCTTTTTTAGTTAAAGAAGATATGATTTCGCGTTTCTTATGCGTTGGCATTTGCCTTTTCTCCACCGAACGCCAAAATCAGCTTCTTTCTAAGATCGAGGGCATCCTGGCTCAATTCCTCTAATCCGGCTTCTACATAGTCTTCCCAGAGGGTCTCAATCTCTTCATCCAGATCTTCTATTGCCGCCTTCAAATTTGAGCCAAATCCTCTCAAATGAAATTTATCATTGGAAATCCAATAGAGGTCATTTTCATATGACACGTCCAGCATAATCGGCTCTTCCAAGTCCACAGATCTTCCCCTAATTATCACTCTGCTTAAGGGCAGCATGTTTAGATCCTCAATCGAGTTCTCATTGTCGAGACGGAGGGTATATTTTCCGTTACTCCCCAGAGCCATAATTCCCTTAATGCGCACCAATCGACCTATATTCTCAACCACTTTGTTTTCCAGGTCGGCAGCATATAAACAGGTGACCAAGCCCTCCGGCGTGTCAATCTGGAAGCTTCTCCTTTGATCGACCCTCACTTCCATTAGTCTCCCTGTAACAGATTTCTCAACATTCTCTGGATGTTTTTGAAGCAATTTTCTCAGGACATGCCTATTTGATGGATTCAAAGGAGTTGCCTCTCTTCTCCCGAATCCTAAAAGCACATTGTATTCTGACTGAGCATCTGGCCATATTCCTTCAAATTCGCGGATAACTCTCTCCTGCCTAAGCCTGTTTTTTATCATGGCAGAGAGCCAGGAGTCAATATTCTCTTCGGAAACCTTACGAATTAAGCCTCCCGCGATGGATATGGCTTTCTCACCGAAGGTCTCGCCATCAAAAAGGCTTGATTGCGAATCCGATAGCATAAGCTTGGCATCAGCGCTACCTATGCGCATTTCTGAAACAACTAATTCTGCCCGCTCTTTAACGCTATTTGGAAAATCGCCCGCTCTGCGTGGAGGGTTCTCTTCTAAATCATCAACAATATAATAAATGATATTTTGCAATCTTTGGAACATATCCGCAATTAAAATAGCTGAAACGGGTTTATTCTTTTCTACTTTTGACTCTATGATTAATCTGATCAGCTTGTTTTCATAGCCCATATGTCTTCGTTTTAAAAAAAGTCATTATCAGCATATATCTCTATTGGTCTGTTGAGCTTGAGCATGTCTTTGCAGGCCAGATCCACATCCACGTCATCCACCCGTCGATCCTCGCCGCGCCCCCGATGCGTCCGGCCAGGATAGGCGGCGGTCACCAGCGGCGAGCCGGCCCGGCAAGAAACTTAGAGGAGGTTAAATAATATTTCTTTTTTAGCCTTTTATTATATATCTGTATATAGCGAAATCATTTTATGATATTACGACTATGATCATTATCATGAATAATTTATGCGTCTTCATTCTGGATATAATTAAGGGAGCAGCCATGCAAGTATCCATCTGGGGATGGGAGATGCACATGACAATCGAATATGGTCTTGACTGGAGATACGAGGAATTCTAGGAACAATGGAGAGAATTTAACAAAAATCCAGTTAAAAAATTGGGGGTAAATCGCCTGATTCGAAGCTAAACGCGTGCGAAATACTTTCGCTTCTCGCCTTCTTGCTTCACTTATTGCCCGCGGCAATACCGGCGGCTCTCCCCTTCTTCTTCTTTCTGTACATCCAGGCCCCGGCGGCTAAGAGGACGATCAGCACTGCCCCCGCCGGCAGGAGGTAGCTACTTTGCTGCGCCTGCTCCACTGGAGGCTGGTAAGTGGTGTTGAACGGCTCGGAGACATGCCATTCCTCCCCGTTTTTGTACTGGGCGACAAAGCTCATGTTGACGGGCTTTGCCTTCACGGCATCCCCAAGAGCAGAGACCAGGGAGAAGCTGATGGTGAAAACCTCATCCGGGTCCATGGTGCCGATATAGTATCTGTCAGGATAAAATTCAATGGTCGAGGGCGATTTGGAGTCAGAGAGCACCGCCGGGATGATGGTCACGGCGTTGAGGGTATTCTCCCGGGGGTTGGCCACATTGAGATTGATGGAGGCGGCATTGGATGAGTCCGCCCTGGCAATGCTCACGGCTGCGGAATCGACCTTCACGGGTATCTGGCGGCGGATGTCGGCAATGGCCTGTCCGGGGCCGAGCACGGAGAAGTCGAGCAGATATGTGCCGGTGCTTATATTCTCTTCAGCCTTTATCCTGTAGTAGAGAACTATCCTGTCTCCGGGTCCTATAAGTCCCACATTTCTGTAGTCCGGGGTGATGACTTTAATTGCCTTCGAGCCCTTCAGAACGGTTCTGTTGACCGGCGTGGAGGACTGGGTTTTGGTGGTGGAGGAGCTGGACATCCCCATCATGCCCGGCCCGGAGGCAGCAGAGGCGGAGCTTGATCCTGTGGCTGTGGCGGAGTTGAGCTGCAGCTCTATGGCCATGACCGCCTCGTCTCCCGGCATGAGCACAGTGGGATTGACTGAAGCCTTAACGCTCACCGGCAGGTTATACTCATAGGCAGCCCCGCATCCTCCCATGAGCAGCAGCAATAAGAATGCGGCCACAAGAGCCGCAGCCGCAGCAGTTGAATCAATAGCAACAGAGCCAGAATATCTTCTCAATATAGATCCACCTCAATTTTCAGTATATTAAGCCTCTTCGAACCTTTATCTCGTGATAGTCTCTCACCGCGGCATCAGCCAGAGAGCCCATCTCCTCAATATTCGATATCTCGGATAAAACGGCCAGGATATAGCCGCAGCCGGCATCTCTGCCGCATTTCAAATCGTTGATCGAATCGCCCATGAAGGCTGTCCGTTCCGGGCGCGCCCCCAGCCTGGCCATGATCTCCTGCGCCCCCCAGGGATGAGGCTTGGGCAAAGCGCATCTGTCGCCCCCCAGATACATCTGAAAGCACCCGGCTATGCCCTGGGACCGGGCGGACAGCTCGAGCTTTAGAGTTGAGTCATGAGAGAGCATGGCGCACCTGCATATTCCCTTCAGGCTCATGAGCAAGCCGGTCATTCCCGCCACCGGCACATGGCTCTCTGCAATTGTCTCCTCCTGGCTGAAATAGGCATCGGCCTGCCGGAATGCCTCCCGCATGACTTCGATGTCAGCAGCATAGCCCCTCTCCTCAAGCCTCCTGTAGAGCAGAGCCTGGATATTCTGCCTGCTCTCTATTCCTATCGGCCCCTGGGGATTGATCCTGCCGGAAGCCAGGTCAACGCCCATCTGCAGAGCAATCCATTCGGCCAGGCCGGGCGGGAGGCTGGCAGGCCGCGGCCCGGCTGAGCAGGCTGTCTCTGCCAGGGCGCGGCAGATGCACCGGCCCCGCAGGAGGGCCATGCGGCTCCAGTAGGGGTAGAGCTGAAAAAGGGTGCCGTCCTTATCGAAGATGATGAGGTCGATGCCTTTGAGCACTGCTCCCCCTATCTGCAAATCGATCATACCGTCTCAGCTCCTTTCCGCGGACGCAAGCCTCGACCTCAGATACAGGCCGGTGTGGCTCTCTTCCACCCGGGCCACCTCCTCCGGAGTTCCCGCGGCCACGATGCGCCCCCCGGCGTCCCCGCCCTCCGGCCCCAGGTCGATGATGTAGTCGGCGCATTTGATGACATCCAGGTTGTGCTCGATCACTATCACCGAATTGCCCTTGGCCACCAGGTCATCCAGCACCGATATGAGCTTCTTTACGTCGTCGAAGTGCAGGCCGGTGGTGGGCTCGTCCAGCAGGTAGACCGTCCGGCCCGTGCCCCTCTTGGCCAGCTCCCGGGTGAGCTTGATCCTCTGCGCCTCGCCCCCGGAGAGGGTGGTGGAACTCTGCCCCAGCTTGATGTAGCCCAAGCCCACGCCGGAGAGGGTGTCCAGCTTGCTCCTGATGGCCGGCAGGTTCTTGAAGTGCTCCTGCGCCTCCTCGACAGTCATGTCCAGAACCTCGGCGATGGACCTGCCCCTGTACTTGACCTCCAGTGTCTCCCGGTTGTAGCGAGCCCCTTTGCACTCCTCGCACTGGATGTAGACATCGGAGAGGAAGTTCATCTCGATCTTGATCAGGCCGTCTCCCTGGCAGGCCTCGCAGCGGCCGCCCTTCACATTGAAGGAGAAGCGGCCCGCCTTGTAGCCCCGCACTTTGGCCTCTTTGGTCTCGGCGAAGGCGGTGCGGATGGGGTCGAAGATCTTGGTGTAGGTGGCGGGGTTGGAGCGGGGAGTCCTGCCGATGGGGCTCTGGTCGATGACTATCACCTTGTCCACATCTGAGTCGAAGACGATCTCATCGAACTCGCCCGGAGCCGTGGCGGAGCTGTAGATCTTCCTCATGAGGGCCCTGTATAGGGTGTCGTAGATGAGGGTGGACTTGCCGGAGCCTGAGACGCCGGTGATGACTGTGAGCACCCCAAGGGGAATGGCCACATCTATGTTCTTGAGGTTGTTCTCCCGGCAGCCCAGCATGCGGATGAACTTCCTGCCCTTCCTCCTCTTCACAGGGACAGGGATGCTCTTCTGCCCGGAGAGATACTGGCCGGTGAGCGATGAGGCGTTCATTTCTATCTGGGCGGGAGAGCCCTGCGCCACCACGTGGCCGCCGTGAATTCCCGCCCCCGGGCCGATGTCCAGCACGTGGTCGGCGGAGCGTATGGTCTCTTCGTCGTGCTCCACGACGATGAGAGTGTTTCCCAGGTCCCGCAGCTTCTTGAGGGTCTCGATGAGCCGGGAGTTGTCCCTCTGGTGCAGGCCGATGGAGGGCTCGTCCAGCACATAGAGCACTCCCGTGAGGTTGGAGCCGATCTGGGTGGCCAGGCGGATCCTCTGCGCCTCGCCGCCGGAGAGGGTGCCTGCGTTCCTGGATAATGTGAGGTAGCCCAGGCCCACGTGCTCCAGGAAGCCCAGGCGGGAGACGATCTCCTTCAGGACCTGGCGGGCGATCTCCTGCTCTTTGCCGGAGAGGGTGGAGTCCGGGCGGGCGGCGGGAGCGGAGGCGGCCAGAGAGCTGGAAGAGGAGGAGCTGGAAGAGGTAGAGCTGGAGACGGAGCCAGAGACGGACCCTGAGATGGAGACGGATCCTGAGATGGAGCCGGAGTCAGAGGAGTCTACTGAGGAGAGGGCCAGAAAGAGCTGCAGCTCCTCCTGAACGGAGAGGTCGGTCACATCAGCAATGGACTTGCCGGCGATCTTCACAGCCAGGACCTTGTCCTTGAGCCTCCTGCCCCGGCAGGCGGGGCAGGGCAGGACGCGCATGAACTTTTCCAGCTCCTCCCTGCGGTATTCGGAGGAGGTCTGGCTGTAGAGGCGGATGCTCTGGGGGACCAGCCCCTCCCAGCGGCCGTTGTGCTCCCAGTAGGCGTCGCCGTTTCTCATGCTCATCTGGAACTGGAGCTTCTCATCGGAGCCATTCATGAGTACGCCATATTGCTCTGCCGTCAGGTCTCGGACTGGTGTGAAGAGGCCGAAGCCGAAGTGCCTGGCCACGGCGGCCAGGTGCTGTCCCCGCCAGGCGTCCATGACATTTCGGTAGAGGGCCACCGCCCCGTCAGCGATGCAGAGGGCTTTGTCGGGTATGATCAGGTCCGGGTCGAACTCCATTTTAAAGCCCAGGCCGTTGCAGGTCTCGCAGGCTCCGAAGGGGCTGTTGAAGGAGAACATGCGGGGCTGAAGCTCCTCGAAGGCCAGGCCGCAGACCGGGCAGGCCATGCGGGCGGAGTAGATCTGCTCTGATCCACTGGAGAACAGCACCTTGACCAGGCCGTCAGCTCTGGCCAGGGCAGCCTCCACCGCCTCCACCAGCCGGGCCCTGTCCCCCGCCGGATCGAGCCGGTCCATGACCGCTTCGATGTCATGCTTTTTGTAGCGGTCGAGCTCAATGTCCTCATCGCTCCTGCGGATCTCGCCATTGACCCGCACCCTGGTGTAGCCCTCGGCATGCAGGTCTGCGAAGAGCTGGCCGTAGGTGCCCTTCCTGGCCCGCACCAGGGGAGCCAGGATGGTGACCTGGCCTTCTGCTGAGCCTGCTGAGCTCTCCGCCCCGGCCCTTCCTTGCTCTGCAATCCTGTCTGCTATCCTCTCCGGGGAGAGGGACTCGATTCTGATGCCGTGCTCCGGGCAGTGGGGCACGCCGATCCGGGCGAAGAGCAGCCGCAGGTAGTCGTAGATCTCTGTCACCGTCCCCACAGTGCTCCTGGGATTCTTGGACGTCGTCTTCTGCTCTATGGATATGGCAGGGGAGAGGCCCTCGATGCTGTCCACGTCGGGCTTGTCCATCTGGCCCAGGAACTGGCGGGCGTAGGCGGAGAGGGACTCGACGTAGCGGCGCTGGCCTTCGGCGTAGATGGTGTCAAAGGCCAGGGTGGATTTGCCTGAGCCGGAGACGCCGGTGATTACCACGAATTTGTCGCGGGGGAGGGTGACGTCGATGTCCTTCAAGTTGTGCTCGCGGGCACCTTTTATGATGATCGATTTCATTGAGCGTGTCTCGCAGTGCTTGTCTGATGGAAGAAGCAGATGGGAGGAGGATGGACTTAATACTTTTCAGCCTTTGTGCAATCTAGTTCCTCACGCTCTCGATTGTATTCATCAGCCCTATCAGCACTTCGAAGCTGGTATTCATGCAAGATGCTGACCCGAGAAGGGACAGACTTGTTATCTTTATCCGGGCAATCTGGCTTGAGATTCTGTTGCCCACTACAAGTCTCTCTTTGCAGTGGACCCCGCGCGCGATTAAACGCGCGGTTGGAAAACGGGGACCCTGGAGCGCTCAGGGAGGCTTCTGATGATTGGCGGCCTGCGGCTTGATGGGATGGGCGGATTTGCCTTCCATGTGCTCAAGGAGTACTGGCATATCCTCAAAGGTGCTAGTTTGCACTTAAATTTAACTTTAATAAACCTCTTTATGCGTTCCAATGGAAACGAGCAAAATGGCCTCCTCACCTGTATCTGGATTTGGCATGAACATGAAGAGGATTCGGAAATCATAATCCACAGTACAGGCCCATAAAGGCTCCAATTTTCCCTTTAGCTTGTGGGAATGCAGAGAAGGATTAAAGGGATTCTCTGAAAGCAATCGCAAAGCATTTTCGATTCGTGATCTCAGATCAGGTTTCTGCAAGATGTTCTTCTTAAGAGATCTCCGAAAAGCATTGGCATAAATGAGCTTCTTCAATCTCTCAGATCCTCATCAAGATCTCTGAAGAGATCGTCTACTGTCCCTACTCGAACCTCTCTCTTCTTATAGGCATTAAGCGATTCCTCCATGTCTAATACCAACTCATCGCGTCTTTGCTCGATGATCCTTTTATTGACGATATCAATGAGCAATTGTCGGTCGTCTAGAGGCAAAGCTTCTACAGATTCGATAAGCTCTTGAAAGCTTGATCTTGGTGCAGCTTCAATCATGGTATTATCATTCAATTAATGATTGCGTCCTTATTTAAAAAGGTTGGGTAGGATTTATCATTGGAATAAATTTTTATAGAGAAATACAAACGCTCGATAAGTGATCGCTAAGGGGCAAAAATATCCGGCGAAGTAGGGCGCGATCTAGAGGCCAGGAGTTTTGCTGCAAGGATTTTATAATTTGCAAAATATTGCTTGATTTGCAGCCGTGCTGCCCGGCGAGGGTGTTACTCGCGGGGCGGTGACGGGGGCCCAAGAGCGCTCGGGGAGGCTTCTGATGATTGGCAGCCTGCGGC
>CAYQKI010000003.1:0-7548 GCA_964418105.1 uncultured Methanotrichaceae archaeon
GGAAGTTGGTGGCCTGCATGATGCCGTGCAGGGTGCTCTGGCCGGTGCCGTAGCGATTGTCGAACATCATCTTGGTCTCTGCATCGTTCACGGCTATGACCGGATAGAGCAGAGCTTTGTCCTCGGCCATGGCCCGCAGCCGGACCACGCCGGTGGTGGTCTCCTCGCAGCCGCCGAACATCTGCGTGGCCAGCTCCGGCTGCTCTTTGTGGATGATGGCTATGGTATCGGCCCCGTCGTCCAGGCTGACATTGGGCTTGAGATCGAGGGCCTTTTTTATACAGTCGTAGTACTCCTGCTCGTTCTCGCCCCGGAAGGCGTAGACGTGCAGGCCGCGGGCGGCTAAGGCGGAGGCCACCTCGTCCTGGGTGGAGAGGGGATTGGAGCCTGTGACCGCCACCTCTGCCCCGCCGGCGACGAGGGTGGTGATGAGATTGGCCGTCTCCACAGTCACATGCAGACAGGCCACGATGCGCGCGCCCTGGAGGGGCTTGTCCCTCTCGAACTCCTGCTTGATCTTCTCCAAAACGGGCATGTGCCTTCTAGCCCATTCGATGCGTTTTTCTCCCTCACCGGCCAGGCCGGGATCTCTGACGACGCTCTTATGCAGATTAATCACCTGGAAATTTTTGGATTGACCTGGGAGAGAAGACCATTTGCAGATACTTAAATGCAACCCCGGCGCGCCTCAAGCCCTGCGCATTCAGGCCGTCAATGGCGCGGCCAGCTCCGGATGCATGCTCTTTTGCACAGTGGCGTCCAGAGCCGAGCGCATCTCCTGCTTCTCCGCCTCTTCGAAGCTTCCATTCTCCAGCAGGTCCTCCATCATGCCGCTGAGGATATCATCCATTACCTCCATCTTGAAGCAGAGCCTCTGCCTCTGGGCGCAGTAGGAGGAGAGCTGCATCTGCAGGACGGGGTTACTGGCTGCCTGATCGCTGGCCGGCAGAGCAGAGAGCTGTTCGTCCGCATTTCGGGCAGAGTCCTTGATTTTGTTGTAGATGGAGAACCAGTTCATTATGGCGGCGGAGTCGAGCCGGGAGAGGCGGGGCATCATGCGCCCGAACCTCTGGGTCAGCTTGATCAGCTCCTCATTGGCAGAGCGGATCGCATCCTGATAGCGGGCCAGGTCTGAGGCAAGCCTGGCAAATTCCGGATTCTTGGACATTTTCATCACCTTGTGATCGGATAGCCAGAGCAGGGCAGCAGGAGAAGATATACCCGAGCCGCGCGGAGCGAAAGTGATCAGTAAGAGGCGGCATGGATTAGAGATGGTCAGAGATTAAGGCTTTTCGAATGGAACCGCCAAAGATAAGCACAGGGACGGCAGCTTTGGCCTGAAGATGACGAGAGAGAGCGAGCAGATATCTCAGGTGCGCCGTCTCTGCCACATTCTGTGCAATGCCTCCTGTGTGAAAGGCAAGCGTCAGGGCAAGCATGAGGCGCTCATTGCCAGACACCTCAAGACGCGGCCTCACTGGTCCGTCGCCAGGAGAGATGAGCAGTACCTCAGGATCGACCGGGGGGAGACGGAGCCTTTTGACATCGCTCTGCCCCTGCCGGCAAAGGACGACCGGGATGGATCAGACACCGGCGTCGCCCTCTTCTGGGAGCGCTTCCGCTGCCAGCAGTGCGGACGGTGCTGCTATACTCCCGGAGCCGGGCTATATTTAGAGGAGGAGGACTTCGAAAGGATAGCCGGACGGATCGGAGAGAAGAGGCTCAGGTCGCTCTGCCGCCGGGCCGGCGCTCCGTCTGCCTGGATCTTGAAGCAGCCCTGCCCCTTTTATGACCGCGAGAAGAGAGGGTGCACCATCTACGACATCCGGCCCCAGACCTGCACCAAGTACCCGCTCCACCCGCCGCTTCGAGAACTGCCCTATAACCTGGCTGTGGACGCCTTCTGCCCCGCCGCCCGCGAATTTGTCAAGGAGACTCTCGGCTGGTGGATCATCTGCGAGAACAACTGGGCAAGATTGCTGGCTGGGATGAAGTAAAACCGGTTCTTCGCTATTTCCTACAGCTCAAATTGATCTGCGATGTCTTTCATGTGTTAATTTCATCTCTCTGCCTCTGTGTCTCTGTGGTTTTGTTCAGTAGCATTAGGCTTAATTTAATTTCCAGCAACTTGCTAATACGAACTAAACCACAGAGACGCAGAGACACAGAGACGAAGAGTCAATTCATTACTCACATAAAACTCATTTTAAAAGAAAGCAGTCTCAGAGCATCTTCTCCCGCAGCATGTATTCAATTATCTCGGCGAAGCCCTCTCCGTACTCAGCTCCTGCCACGTAATCGGATACTGCCTTCAGTTCAGGCCCGGCGTTGGCGACGCTCGCCCGAAAGCCGGCCAGCCGGAACATGGGCAGGTCGCTATTGCTGTCTCCAATGGCTGCGAACTGGGAAGGCTTCAAATCCAGGTAATCGGCAATGTGCAACAGGCCCGTGCCTTTGTCCACCCGCCGGTCTTTGATGTGGACAGCATAGGTGGTGTCTATCAGGTCCACTGCCAGGCCCATCTCTTCCAGGCGGCGGGAGGCGGCAGCGACATCGAAGTTCCTCTCCAGGGCGATATCGGTGAATCTATAGCGGGTGGAGCTGTACTTCCTTAGGGGAAACTCGGCAGAGAGGCGGGAGAATGCCTGCTCGCAGAGGGACAGATCGGCTACAGTCTCGATCTTATACTCGGAGAAGGAGATCACGCCTCCGTTCTCGGATATGAATGTCTGGGGGGTGCCCAGCAGCACAGAGGTCGCCCTGGTAAAGCAATGGGTGTTGCCTGTGGCCAGGATCACGGGCACCTCTCTGCGGCGCAACAGCCGCAGGGCCCGGAGGGCTGGGGCACAGAGCACTCGATCTTTATCGCTCAATGTGCCGTCGATGTCCACGGCCAGGGCGCGGATGGGTGGAGATTGGCGCTGCATATCATCTTCCGTCTTTTGGTCCGGCAAAGGCATGTCTCCGTCTTTCCGTTTGGGCTCGTGAAAAAGCTTTCGCAGGCAAGAATATATGGGACTTGCAGACCGGAGCGCCGGTTAAAGGGGCTGCTGCAACCTGCGTCAATCAGGACGGAGAGCGGAGGCAGTCCTGGAGCGCCAATACGTCAGATGCCGGGCGCTATCGTATGGCCGTTCCTGAAGGAAGCTACACCTGCATCGCCACTCACTCGACAATGAGCTTTATATCCTGCCGGCCATGACCAGCATAGCCGATTTAAGAAGGTGATGAAAATAGCGCTCATGGGAAAGAAGGCCAAGCCGGAGTCTCCGGAGGAGATGGCCCTGGTGCACCACGCTTTGGAAAATCCCATCCGGAGGAGGATGATGATCCTCATGAACCAGGGGACGCTAACCGTCCCGGAGGTCGCCGCAGCCGTGGGGCCGAGGATGCTGGAATACCACCTGAACCGGCTGGAGCTGGCCGGGCTGATAGAGATGGAGGGGGAGAAGATCCTGCTCACCGAGGCTGGCGTGGCCTACGGGGGGCTGGTGAAGCTGGAGAAGGAGATGGGCGGGGCGGATAAGATCTGATAAAAAAGATCGTGATTTCCCGATCGGGAAATCACGATCTTTTTATGGTGAATCTTGTCGCAGCAAATAGCGACGTGTCAGGTTCTTCTCTACTTAAAAAAATAGTTGATTATGAAGAATTGTGAAATATTATGAGACAATATGATAAGAACAATTATGATCAATTCTCAAACATAGATAAGTAAGATGGCAGGACAATGCTCTTTCTGGTGAAATAGTCATGAATGCCAGATACTGGACTGCCTGGGAGAGGTACCTGCCCAATGCCTCTGCCGGGACGAGGAATGGCACTGCTGGCCTGTGCCTGCAGCCCTGGGATCAGATTCTGCCGGAAGAGGGGATCGAAGAGAGGATGAGCATGGCTGAGCCGCTCTGGAGGACCTGGGAGATAAGGCCGAGGCCGGTGGCTGTGGGGTCGATTCCTGTGTTGGGGGAGGGGCTGGAGAAGGTCAGGGCATGAAGGGAATTTGACATTCTTTTTCCAGCATCGAGCACTTTTTTATTTCATCTTTTCGGTTCAAGGCCAGTTTTTTGTCGGCAATTTTAAATTCCAGCGCACTATTCTCTTCAATTGAATAGGAGCCTACGAGGAAAAGATGACTGAAGTAAACTGGCTTCATCTCTCCGATTGGCATCAGAGAGGAAAGGAATTCGATCGCCAGGTTGTATGCAAAGCCCTTATTAGAGACATCAAGGAAAGAGTGAAAATTAGCCCAGAATTAGAAAAAATAGATTTTGTTATCTTCAGCGGCGATCTGGCCTACAATGGAAAATCTGAAGAGTATCAGAAAGCAAAGGAGCAATTTCTTCAGCCGATCCTTGATGCTTGCGGATTGAAGCCCGAGCAACTTTTCATTGTTCCGGGAAATCATGATATGGATCGGGAGCAATTTGAGTTGCTTCCGGCTGGCCTTAAGAAGCCTCTGTCTTCAGAGGCAGAGGTTCAGAATTGGCTGACACATGACCACAAAAGGGCTCGTGTCCTGGAGCCGTTCCAGGCATTTTCAGACTTTGTCAAGGGGTATTCCAGGCAAAAACACCCAGATTATGCCGACATTCAAAGAATTAAAATAGGAGACAAAGAGATTGCACTGCTCGGATTGAACTCTGCCTGGATGTGCGGGCGAAATAAAAACAAAATCGGTGACAGAGGCTCCGTCATTGTAGGTGAGCCGCAGATTCACGGCGTCCTTTATGAGATTTCAAATGCTAATCTTAAGATCGCAGTTCTTCATCACCCCTTCGACTGGCTTGCTGAATTCGACTGTGACAGAATTGAAGACCAATTGAGGCAAAACTGCGATTTCATTTTAAGAGGCCATCAGCATAAGCCCAAGGTGGAAATCGCCGGCGGCACATCCGGGGATTGCGTTATCATCCCAGCAGGATCTTCTTACGACCGAAGAATAGCCGCCAATCCCCGATACGTAAATTCATACAATTTTGTTCATCTGGATCTCAGCACCGACAATGGAATAGCGTTTCTGCGTCGCTGGAGCGATACGCGAAACATATGGCTAGAGGATATAGATTCCTGTGATGGCGGAAAATGCAAATTTAGCTTGCATAAATCAGGAATTGAGGTCACATCCGAAAAAGCTCAATCGTCAATATTAGCCATACCCCACCAAATACCGCCACCCCCGCGAGACTTCAAAGGCCGCGAGCAGGAGATCGGCGACATCCTCTCCAACTTCGAGAAAGGTGCCACCATCACCGGCCTGCGCGGCATGGGAGGCGTGGGCAAGACCGCCCTGGCCCTGGTGATCGCAGAGCGCATTAAGAGCCATTTTCCCGACGGCCAGATATTCATTGATATGCGAGGCACGAGCAACAAGCCGGATTTGCCGCCGCTGACGCCCGCGGAAGCTATGGCGCATGTCATCCGGACCTACCATCCCGCCGACCGCCTGCCAGAGAGCGAAAATGAATTGAGGGGACTGTATCATTCCCTCCTGGACGGCAAAAGCGTCCTGCTGCTGCTGGACAATGCCGCCGGCAGCGAGCAGGTGGAGCCTCTGCTGCCTCCGAAAGGATGCAGCATCCTGATCACATCGAGGATAAAATTCACTCTGCCGGGTTTGGCTGAAAAGGACCTGGACATTCTGCCCCTGGGCGAAGCCTGCGAGCTTCTCATCGAAATAGCCCCGCGCATCGAAGGCCGGGCGGAGGGGCTGGCAGAGACCTGTGGCCGCCTTCCTCTGGCTCTGAGAAATGCTGCCAGCGTTCTGGCGGAGAGAAAGGACCTCAGCGTTCCTGAGTATGAGAGACGCCTCAAGGATAAGGTGGAGCTGCTGAAATTGGTGAAAGGCTCCTTCAGCCTCAGCTATGAGCTGCTCACGCCCTTCCGTAAGAAGCATTGGCGACGGTTGTCTGTATTTCCCAAAGACTTCGATCGCAATGCGGCGACTGCAGTTCTGAAGATGGCCCCCGGCCCGTCGGCTGAGGCACTGAGCGATCTGGTGCGGTGGAGCCTGGTGGACTTTATCCCAGTTTCGGATTCTAATGAGGGACGATACCGACTCCACGATCTGGCCCGCCTTTTCGCAGAATCGTGCCTCGAAGGAGATGAACTCACCGATGCCCAGCAGAAACATGCTGGGCACTATTCGAAGGTGCTTTCTCAATCGGAGGCACTCTATCTAAAAGGAGGGCAGGATCTCCTGGCAGGATTGGATCTCTTTGATCGAGAATGGACGAATATTAAAGCTGGGCAGGCCTGGGCAAAGAGCATTGTTCAGGGCGCTGGAGAATTAAAAAAGAGGGAATTGAAATCAGTCCTGGAACTGGCCAACTCTTACGCGGCTGATGGTGGCAATGTATTGGATTTACGCCTGCATCTCAGGGAGAAAATTGTCTGGATGGAAACCGGCTTAATGGCAGCAAAGATAATGAAAGATCGAGGCTCTGAAAGCTGCCATCTGAACAACCTGGGCTTGGCCTACTCCAACATGGGCGAGACACTCAAAGCTATCGGATACTTGGAGCGTGCTCTGAATATCTTTCGCAGGATTGGTAATAGGAGAAGCGAAGGTTCTGCCCTGGGCAACATAGGCCTGGCCTACTCCAACCTTGGCAAGACACGCAGGGCAATCGAGTACTACGAACAGGCTCTGGCCATCTCAAAAGAGATCGGAAACATGAGGAGCGAAGGGATTGTACTTACAAATCTGGGCCTCGCCTACTCCGACTTTGGCGAGACTCGCAAGGCCATCGAGTACTACGAGCAGGCCCTGGCCATCTCAAAAGAGATCGGAGACAGGAGGGGCGAAGGGGCTGTACTAGGAAACCTGGGCCTCGCCTACGCCAAGCTGGGTGAGACTCGCAAGGCCATCGAGTACCACGAGCATGCCCTGGATATCTTAATAGAGATCGGAGACAGGAGGGGCGAAGGAGCTGTACTAGGAAACCTGGGCAATGCATACGCTGAACTGGGCGAGACTCCCAAGGCCATCGAGTATTACGAGCATGCCCTGGATATCTTAATAGAGATTGGCGACCGGAGGGGCGAAGGGGCCGACCTGGGCAACCTGGGCCTAGCTTACGCAGACCTAGAAAAAACAGGCAAAGCTATCGAGTATCACGAGCAGGCATTGAGGATAGCTCGCGAAATAGGAGACAGCAGAAACGAAGGAGAATCCCTCTGCAATTTAGGGAAAGCCTATCTGGACAAAAATGATGCCGTCAAGACAATCGATTACTGCACGCAATCATTGGCTCTCGTCCGTAAGATAGAATATCGTGAATTTGAGGGCGAAGCTCTCAACACTCTAAGCAGAGCTTACACCAACCTCGGCCAGCTCGACCTGGCTCTCGACCATTGCGATCAGGCCCTGAAGATCTTCCGGGAAATCGAGTTCCTCCGCGGAGAGGCCGAGGCCCTGTTCGCCAGGAGCCTGGCTTTGGACAGGCTCGCACGCCGGGAAGAGGCCGTCACAAGCGCAAAGGTGGCCTTGCAGATCTTCCAGAAGATTGAAAGCCCCAAAGCGGAAAAGGTGAGCAGCAAGCTCGCCGA
>CAYQKI010000003.1:7648-41486 GCA_964418105.1 uncultured Methanotrichaceae archaeon
CCGTCCGCGACCTTCCCCCTGGCCGGCACAGCCTGCCTTTCCCGGTGGAGTGCCGCTTTCTGCTGCACGCCTCGCCCTGCATGGGCTACCGCTTCCAGATCGAGGGCAGGACCGTCGCCTACTGCCCGGACACGGGAGTGTGCGAGAATGCCGAGCTGCTGGCCCGGGGGGCCGACCTGCTCATAGCCGAATGCGCCCACCTGCCCGGCGAGAGCAGCGCCTCCTGGCCTCACCTCAATCCCCAGGACGCCGCCGGCATCGCCCGCCGGGCCGGGGCGAAGAGGCTCGCGCTGACCCACTTCGATGCAGGAAGGTACACCAGCTTGCAGATGAGAGAGGATGCCGTCTCCGGGATCGAGGGCGTGGAGGCGGTGGCGGCGAAGGATGAGATGGTGATGGAGATTTGAGCTGGCTCTGTGGTTTTGTTCGATAGCATAGGCTTGATAATACCTAACTGACTAAACCACAGAGGCACAGAGGCGCAGAGGAAAGACCGAAAGCGATATGAGCCGTGAAGGGCAACGCAAAATCTGACTATGTCCAGGCTTTCGCCCCTCATGGAGCAGTACTACCGGGAGAAGGGCCGGTTCCCCGATGCACTCCTTCTCTTTCGCGTCGGCGACTTTTATGAGACATTCGCCGATGATGCGGTCATCGTGGCCCGCGACCTCAACATCACGCTGACCTCCCGGCAGAAGGACGACGAGGGCAATAAGATCCCCCTGGCGGGAGTGCCCTATCATGCCCTGGATGCCTACCTGGCCAGGCTCATCCGGGCCGGGCACAAGGTGGCCATCTGCGACCAGGTGGAGGACCCCAAGCTCGCCAAGGGGCTGGTCAAGAGGGAGATCACCCGAGTGGTGACGCCAGGCACAGTGGTCGAGCCGTCCATGCTGGACGAGTTCAGCAACAACTTCCTGGCGGCGGCGGTGGCTGATGGCAGTGGAGGATTTCCGCCCAGGAGAGAAGGCGCTGCTAAGTCAGAGGGTGCAGCGAAGGGCGGGCGAGGCGTTTCATCAAGTGCAGGCGGCAGCGAAGGCAGGATGGTGGGCCTGGCCTTTCTGGACGTCTCCACCGGCGAGTTTCTGACCACAGTTGTGCCCGAGCGGCGGCTGGGCGCGGAGATGGCCAAGTTCCGGCCGGCGGAGTGCATCGCCTCCTCCGCCCTGCCCTGGGAGGGCAGCAGACAGCAGATCCTGGATGAGCCAGTCTTTTCAGAGGAGAGCGCAGCAGCGGCCCTGGAGGAGAGGTACGGCCCCGGCTGGCAGGAGAGGCTGGGCCTGGAGAATCGGCCGCTGTGCGTTCGCGCCTGCGGTGCAGCTCTGGCCTACCTCAAGATGAGCTGCTTTGAGGCCCTGGGGCATTTGCAGGACATCCGCTACTACTCCGGCACCGAGTTCATGGTCCTCGATGATGTGACAATAAGAAATTTGGAGATATTGCGAAACATCCGGGACCGCTCCCGGAGGGGCACCCTTCTGGAGTATTTGGGGCACACCAGGACGGCCATGGGAGCCCGCACCCTGGCCAGGTGGATAGAGATGCCGCTTCTCTCGCGAGCGGAGATCGTCCGCCGGCTGGACGCTGTGGAGGAGCTGAAGGAGGACGGCCTGCTGCGGGAGGGGCTGGCAGGTCTGCTCAAGGGCTGCGCCGACATGGAGAGGCTGCTGTCCAGAATCAGCCTGGGACTGGCCGGCCCCAAGGAGCTGGTGGTGCTGAGGAGCACACTGCAGAAGCTGCCCGATCTTCAGATGCTGCTCGCCGGCAGGATGAGCCCCTATCTTCTCGATCTCTCCGGGAGGCTGGAGCCCCTGCCGGATATGGCGGCGCTTCTGGATAGGTCCATCATCGACGATCCTCCCGCTCACATCCGCGAGGGGGGCGTGATCCGGGACGGCTACGACGCCGAAGTCGACAGGCTGCGCTCCATGCTCCGAGACGGGCGGGGCTGGATGGCCCGCCTGGAGGGGTCGGAGAGGGAGAAGACAGGCATAAAATCCCTCAAGATAGCCTACAACAGCGTCTTCGGCTACTATCTGGAGGTCACCCGAGCCAATCTGCATCTGGTTCCGGAGCATTACATCAGAAAGCAGACGCTGGCCAATGTGGAGCGCTTCATCACCCCGGAGCTGAAGGACATGGAGTCCCAGATCCTCACCGCCCAGGAGAGGGCCATCTCCCTGGAGCAGGAGATCTTTGTCAAAATCGGCGGCATCCTGTCCCAGCAAAGCCGCTCCATTCAGGAGAGGGCGGCAGCCATAGCCGAGGCGGATGTCCTCTTCGCCCTGGCGGTGGCTGCAGCAGAAGGCGGACTGGTCAAGCCCCAGTTTGATGATCCGGCAAAGGATGACTGGTATGGTAAAGATAGTAAGGATGGTAAGGATCGCAGGGATAGCAAAGATGGCCGCGCCAGCAGAGAAGGAAACGGGGGCCGGCTCTATCTGCGCGCTGCCCGGCACCCCGTCCTGGATAAGGCCATGCGGGGCGCATTTGTTCCCAACGACGTGCTGCTGGACGGCGGGAGCAATCGCTTCATCATCCTCACCGGCCCCAATATGGCGGGAAAGTCCACATTCATGCGCCAGGTGGCACTGTGCTCTATCATGGCCCAGGCAGGCTCCTTTGTGCCGGCAGCCTTTGCCGAACTGCCCATACTGGACAGGATCTTCACCAGGGTGGGAGCCTACGACGACCTCTCCGCAGGGCAGAGCACATTCATGGTGGAGATGAAGGAGATCGCCGCCATCCTGGCCGGGGCAGGCAGGAACAGCCTGGTGCTATTGGATGAGGTGGGACGGGGCACCAGCACATTCGACGGCCTGTCCCTGGCCTGGGCCATATCCGAATACCTGCATAGCTCCATCAAGTGCATGTGCATCTTCGCCACCCACTACCATCAACTGACCCAACTGGAGGGGCTTTTGCCCGGCGTCAGGAACTACAGCATCGCTGTCAAGGAAGAGAAGGGCGCCGTCACCTTCCTGAGAACGGTGGTGCCGGGGGCTACCGACAAAAGCTACGGAGTTCATGTGGCCCGCCTGGCCGGCCTGCCGGAGGTGGTGACCCGCCGCGCCGACCAGATCTTAAAGGAGATCGAAAAAGAGGCGGTGATCGAGCCCCTCTCCGGCAGCAAGAGGGCGAAGAGATCCTCCCGTTACACTCAACTGATATTCTTCGATAGCCCCAAAGAGGACGGGGCCATAATGCAGCCGCAGAGGGATAGCCCCATTCTGGAGGAGATCCGGGCGCTGGACATAGATTCCATTACGCCCCGCCAGGCACTGGAGCGTCTGGCCGAATACCAGAAGAAGCTGGAGGTGGAGAGGTCAAATGGCCAAAATCAAGCTCCTCGATGAGCAGACCATAAACAAGATCGCCGCCGGAGAGGTCATTGAGAGGCCGGCGTCAGCCGTCAAGGAGCTGGTGGAAAACTCCATTGACGCCGGAGCCGGCAGAATTCTCATTGAGGTCGCCGAAGGCGGAAAGCGCTTCATCAAGATAACCGACGACGGCTGTGGCATAGATGCCGGGGACCTGCCCCTGGCCTTTCAAAAGCATGCCACATCCAAGATCCGGGACGCTGAGGACCTCAACTCCATTGCTACCCTGGGCTTTCGCGGTGAAGCCCTGGCCAGCATAGCCAGCGTCAGCCGCAGTGTGGTGGTGGTGACCAAGACGCCCGGCTCCATATCAGGATCCTATCTGCGCCTGGAGGAGGGGCTGATAGTGGAGAGCAAGGAAGTGGGAGCACCTCAGGGTACGTCCATCACCGTCTGGGACCTCTTCTACAATGTCCCCGCCAGGAGAAAGCATCTGAAGGGAGCGGAGGCTGAAGCCGTTCATATCGCTGATATCGTGAGCGAGATGGCCATCATCCATCACGACATCTCCTTTGAGCTCTTCGCAGGCAGGCGCACAGTCTTCAAGTCCGTCCGCTCCTCAAGCTGGGATGATGTCCTCCTCCGCCTCTTCGGCCTCAAGGCGGCCAGGGGCATGACGCCTCTTCAGGCCCGGGGTCCGGGCTGGAGCCTGGCCGGCCTGGCCGGAGACCCCCTGGCGGCGCGGAGCAGCCCGGACAGGATATTCATCTTCGTCAACGGCAGAGCTGTATCCTCCCGCGCCCTCTCCACTGCCCTGCGCGAAGCCTACCGAAACATCATCCCCCTTGGCAAGAGCCCTGCCGCCGTGGTCTCCGTTAAGATAAGCCCGGAGCTGGTGGATGTAAATGTCCACCCGGCCAAGAGGGAGATCCGCCTGCTGCACGAACAGGAGATTGCTCAGGCGCTCACCGCCGCCGCCTTAGCAGCTCTGCAGGAGCATGCCCGCCCCGGCGGCAACGAGCAGGCGGGCGGCATCGAGCCTTTGGCGGAGGGCCCGGAAGAGGGCTCGGCAGAGGACGAAGCTGAGCAGTCCGGGGTGGACAGTATTTCATCCCGCGGTCAGTTGCTACCGTCTTCGGCGTCCCTCTCCCAGAGATGCGCCCAGAGGACCCTTCCCCTGGTGGATGATGGGGTAGGGACGGGCGAGCCCTGCGATCAGTGCGCAGGCAGCGAAGCGCAGCCCGGCCTGAAGATCCTGGGCCAGATCTTGAGTCTTTACATCGTGGCCGAGTCCGAAGAGGGGCTGGTACTCATTGACCAGCATGCAGCAGCGGAGCGCATTCGCTTTGAGAGGCTGGCGAGGCTGTATCGCAGCAAAAGGATCCGCCAGGAGCTGGCTGAGCCTGTGGCCATAGAGCTGTCCCCCAGCGAGAGGATCATGCTCTCCACCTGGCAGCAGACTCTGGAGGAGATCGGCTTTGAGATCCAGCCCTTCGGGGGAGACAGCTTCTCAGTGCGTGCCGTCCCCGCCCTGGGCAGGAGGCTGGAGAGCGCCGAGGCGGTGCATGACATCCTGCGGGACCTGTTCTCCTCCGGCAGGGTCAGGCCCGATTCCACAAGCAGAGATGAGGTCCTCAAGCTTTTAGCCTGCCGGGGATCCATAAAATCGGGAAGGGAGCTGACTTTAGGCGAGATGAAGAGCCTGATCGACGAGCTTTACAGGTGCGACTGTCCTCAAACCTGCCCCCATGGCCGGCCCGTGGCCGTGGCCCTGGACAGAGCCCATCTGGAGAGGCTCTTTGCCAGAAGGTGAATGGGATTGGCATTGGGATCGGCCTCGCGGAGGGCAGATGCCCTTTTCTAGGAAGCGTGAAGAAGTCCTCTCATGGATCTGGAAGGATTTGCCAAGAGGGGTCTGTTGCGAGAGGACCCTGAGATAAAGTCCAAGCTCATATCCCTGATCAGAGAGGTCAAGCAGATACCAGAGAGCCGGGCAGCCGTCCTGGCCTGGGCGGTGCTGGAGGAGGCGCAGGCGACGCTGCACCCCAGGGGCGATGTCTTCTCTCTGGATAGGTCGGGCGTGACCATGGGCGACTTCGGGGTGGGATCGCGCGGCTCCGGCGACTTTTATACCCACACCAAGATCGCCGAGGTCATAGGTCGCACAGGCGCAGTGGTCGACTCCCGGCAATTGGACGACTCCGGAGTGGTCCGGGCCCGGGGCCAGTACATCACCGTAACCGTAGACGGCATGCACTCCCGGCTGAGCGACTACCCCTTCCTGGCCGGCTTTCACGTGACCCGCGCTGCTCTGCGCGACGTCTACGTCATGGGCGCAAAGCCCGTCGCCCTGCTCTCCGACATTCACCTGGCAGATGACGGAGACCTCTCCCGCCTCTTCGACCACATCGCAGGCATCGCCACAGTCTCGGAGCTGATTGGAGTTCCCCTCATCACCGGCAGCACGCTACGCATCGGGGGAGACATGGTCATCGGCGACCGGCTGACCGGCTGCGTGGGTGCGGTGGGCGTCTCGGAGACTCTGACGGCGCGAAAGAGCGCCAGGCCCGGGGACGTCATACTCATGAGCGAGGGCGCAGGCGGGGGCACAGTCTGCGCGGCAGCGCTCTACTACGGCCGGCATGAGGTGGTGGAGGAGACCCTCAACATCAAATTCCTGGAAGCATCCGAAGCCCTGCTCCGGGAGGAGCACGGCATTCACGCCATGACCGATGTGACCAACGGCGGCATTCGCGGCGACGCCAAGGAGATCTCCTACACCGCCGGGGTCAAGCTGGTCTTTGAGGAGGAGAGGATGCGGCGGCTGGTCAATTCCCGCGTCCTGGAGATGCTGGAGTCCCTGCAGATCGACTATCTGGGGGTCTCCATAGACGCCCTGCTCATCATCGCCCCCCAGGAGGAGGCACAGAGCATTGCCGCTACCATCCGCAGGGCCGGAGTGGCGGTGGATGAGATCGGCAGGGTCATGGAAGGATCGGGAGCCGAGCTGGTCATGGACGGCAAGTCCAGCGACTTCTCACCCCGCTTTCGCGAGGCTGCCTATACGCCCATAAAGAAGGCGGTGGGGCAGGACGCGGAGAGGGATGTCGAGGAGATGACGCGAAAGGTGGACCTGGCCGCCGGCAAGGCTGTGGAGAAGAAGCGGAAATTTGTCGAGAAGATAAGGCGAAAGTGATTCATTTATTTTTTTTTTTTGCAATTTGTTATTTAAATTTTTACAAAGTTATTTATTTATACTAAGCTTACTGAATGTAGTAATAATAGTAAATAATTTTTTTACAGAAATAAACTATTTATACCATAACGTACTTCAATTATTGCAAGGGAGTAAAAATCAGGGAGAAGATAACAATGAAGGAATCGTTTGTCATGAGATTTGATGAGAAAGATATCGAGGTAGTGGAGACTTTAAAGAGTCTGGGTGTGCCGAGAAAGGTCTCCAATATGATCGCCTATCTGGCCAGCGGCACTGAGGCGACCTCTCGCGAGATCGAACGGGGCTCGGACCTGCGGCAGCCTGAGGTCTCCATTGCCCTTCGCACCCTGCGCAAGAACAACTGGGTGGAGGAGAAGCTGACCAGAAGCGACGGTACGGGAAGGCCGATGAAGGTCTACCGGCTCAAGGCTCCCATTGAGGACATACTGCACTATTACGAGCAGGAAAAGCTCAATGAGGCCAATGCTGCATTGCAGTCCATACAGAGGCTTAAGACGCTGCTGGGCGAGGCGGGATCAAGCTAAAGTGATTGTCCCCTGGCAAAGGGGATAATTATCAAAATTATTCATTATATTTTTTCGTCAAATTTTCTTTATGATGAGGTGGCATCGAACTCCATCTGCACCTCATCAAATATATTCACATTCTAAGAAAGATTTTCACGATGGGGATATATAGAAGGAATACCTAATATAAATCAAAGCAAGCTGGAGCGGCTGTTATACAGGCACTGGCGATCTTATCATCAGGTTGTGGTTCATTGACGGTCATAGAAGAGTCTATTCATAGGGCATATCTCAACAAGCTTGTGGGAGAAGAAGGTCTGAAGATTGTAGAATGCATACCGGGTGAAGAGATAACCGATGAGAAGCTGGCGGAGCTGACTGGAATCAGCCTCAACACAGTGCGTCGCACTCTTTACCTGCTTTACGAGCACAGGCTGGCCATTTACCGGCGCAAGCGTGACCCCGATTCTGGATGGCTGACATATCTGTGGCAACTTTGCCCTGAGAACTTCGAGAAGGCACTTGAGTCTGAGGCCAAGAGGCTGCTGCGCAAACTGGATGAGAGGCTGGCCTACGAGAAGGAGAATATCTTTTACGCCTGCACAGAGGGCTGTGCCAGGTTCATATTTGATGAGGCCAGCGAGGCCAACTTCGTCTGCCCCTTCTGCCAGGGAAGCCTGGAATATATGGAAAACGCCAAAGTGGTAGAGACTATAGAAAAGCAGATGGGCGATCTGAAATCCTGTTTATAGGCTGTCCAGTTCCCGGCCCAGCACTGCCGTCCACCACCACCGGGCCATGTCCGTCAGGTCGCGGCTGAACATGCCGGAGAGACGGTACTCACCGCCCTTGTTTGTGATCAGGCCGGCTCCGAGCAGCTTGTTTCTCATGGCATAGAATGCGGACCGGCTCACATTAAGCTCGGTAAGGAGAGACTCCCATTCGCGGGTCTTCAGGGGGCTGCCGCTCTTCTGCCGCTCCTCTACCAGGGTTAGAAACCTCCCGCCCCTTTCAGCAGTTGCCTCTTCCTGAAATAGCCGCAGCATCAGCTCATGGTATGGATTGCGGCTGTGGCTTATTGCGTACTCCGATTTGGAGCGAACCTTCAGGGTTGTCGCAGTCCTGGGTGCCTTTTTGATGCTGGTCATGCTCAAATGGCCGAAGGATTTGGCTACAGGCCGGCCAGCACTTCTCTGGCGATGTCCGCGTATTCATTTCTCAAAACATAGCTTCTAGGTGCACGATAGGACTTTTGCATGACATGCAAAATTCCCAGGCTTGAGCAGATATATCCCACCATGGAGGCCACTGCTTTTTTGGATACGTCCAGCCGCCGCCTCACAATCTCATGAAGAGAGCCTATAGTAAATTCTCCTGCCTCTACAATCGACTCCAGAACAATCCGCCTTAAACCGTCCGTGTCCAGATTGAGGAACCTTACCATTCGGCCAATTATCTCTGACCGCTGTGGTTTCATCGTACCCCTCCAAACTACCCCCTGGATATTCAACATTCAGACATTTGCCATTACTTTAGTAATATGTATAATATATACTTTACTATATTGTGTCCGCCCTTAATATTCGCCTTTCATTGTTCTATCCAGGTTCGATCTTCATTTTCTATCCCTTGGGGTTTTGTATTGAGAGACCGTTTTTCAGAGTCCTTCCCTCTCCCGTCCATTCAGGCACTATGCTCCGCATGTCTACGTTATATCTCTTGCCGGGCACCGACATCAGTTTAAGCCTGGCGTGTGATCATACTGGCGATAAAGAGGTTGTGGTCAATAAAATGATTCTGAGATGCTATGCCCGAAGATGAAGTGTGGCTGGAGGAGGGCATCGCCCTGCGCAGGATGGGCCGGTACGGCCAGGCGGCTCTAGCTTTAGAGAAGGCCATAGCCATCAATCCTGCCAATGCCTCTGCCTGGAGAAATCGTGCCTGGGCTTTATGCCAGATGGACAGAAATGAGGAGGCACTGGCTTCTGTGGACAGGGCGATAGCTCTGGAGCCGCAGAGCGCACGCGCCTGGACTGTCAGGGGCTTTGCCCTGCACCGGCTGGGCCGTTACGAGAAGGCAGTGGAGAGCTACGCCCGGGCCATTGAGCTCAATCCCCTGGGCCCGGACGGCAGGAGGGCCTGGAACAACCGGGGCGCTGCACTGGACAATTTGAAGCGGCATGAAGAGGCCATCGAGAGCTACGACGAGGCCCTCTTCATAGACCCATTCGACGTCTATGCCTGGAACAACCGGGGGGTGTCTATGGGCATACTGGGCCGGCAGGATGAGGCCGTGCGCTGCTTTGAGAAGGCCATACAGATCGAGCCAGAGTATGCCACCGCCTGGAGGAACCTGGGGGTGGCCCTGCGGGCGCTGCATCGCGAGGAGGAGGCCGGGGTGGCGTTTGAGAGGGCGAGGGAGCTGGGGCTGGAGTAGAAATTGGATTATTCTACAAAGAGGATCAGAAATCTCTCTTTTTTTCCTCAGCGGCGCGGACGGATGGCCCTGGCGATCTCCTCCACCAGTGCGTCCCGGTTCTCCCTGGTGACGGCTATCACCTGAAAGCTGCCCCTGATCTTCCTGGCCAGGCGGTGATTGGACCACTCATGCAGCACCACCAGCATGGGCCGGTTTGAGGCCATGGCCAGCTCCACTGCTGAGACGAACCTTTTGCTGGTCAGCTCCATGGGTCCGATCTCATCGACCACAATCAGGTCGCACTTGAGGGCGCTCTCAACTGCAGCGGCACCTATCCCGTCCAGGTCCTCCGGGTGGACGCGATACTTTCCCAGTTGCGGCCCGCTGCCGGCCTCGTCTGCCAGTATGCCCGTGGCTCCTGATGCCAGGTCAAGCAGCTCAAAGCCTGTGCGGCGGTCCTTGTAGCGCCGGTCGCGGGCCAGCACTCCGCCCGGCTTAATTCCCCGCGCCCGGAGCCGGTCCACTACAGACGCGACCACAGTTGACTTGCCCATTCCCGGAGGGCCGGTGACTGCAATTCGCAAGGCTGCATTTTTATGGACCATACAGCTCCCTCATTCTCTCCGTGTAGCGGCTCAGGCTCTCCACATCCTTTATCTCCTTTTTGACCAGCTTTTTGAGCTGGCTTCTAATCTCTGTGTCGGGCCGGCTGCCCAGGGAGCGCAGGTGCATCTCTATCAATCTGCACATCTCATCGCCCTTGCCGTCCCAGTCGGTGAGCAGGATGATGTGGCTGTATCTGCGAGAGGTCTCCTCAGCCAGGTCCAGGGCGGGGCGGCGCGAGGCCATGATCACCGGGCCAGAGAGGCCCAGGGATCGCAGGGACAATTCGTCCCGCCTGCCCTCCACAATGACGGCAGCGCCCCCGGAGGATGCCTCCAGTAGGGACGCAATCAGCTCCTCCAGCCCTTCCAGGTCGTATGTCTTCCTGGGACGGCTCTGGCCGTCATCTCTGTCCCGGCTCATCTCTTCAGCCCTTTTTCGCCCGCTTCGGGCATCCTCTTTTGCAGTGCAGCCACTGCTCTGTCCCTGGGAAGCCCCTTTACCAGCAGAACCTTTCTGTGGCTCTTGTGGCCGCTCAGGACCTCGATATCTCCGGCGGCTATGCCGAATAGAGATGCCAGCTCTGCCGCAAGCTGGCGGTTGGCCCTGCCCCGGCTGGGCTCTTCGGTGAGGCGGGCCTCCAGTGTACCTCTCCAGGAATTGAATCCGGACGGCACCGCCAGTCGGGAGCATCCGGGCACCACTTCAAAGCTTATGATGCAGCCCTGAGGATGAGGCCTCACTGCTTCCTGCATATCCATTACTGCCCAAAGAGGCGCCCATCAGGAATAAAGCTTCTCTATTTAATTATTTACGATATAGCATAAAGTTAAAATAGCGCCTGCGACGAAGGGAGAGAGGTTCGATGAAGATCAAGCAAGTTGTCACTCTTCCGGGTCAGGCTTCTCTTGCCGGGCCCCTTCTTGCCGGGCTGAAGCAGCTTGGCCTGCAAATCAGCGATCGATTTTCCGGGGACAATGACCGAAAACATTGCCTTCTGATCTGCAATTCCGGATATGAAACTACTCTTGCCGGCTCTCTTCTCATTCGCGAGGCAATGGCCAGAGGCTGCCCGGTTCTGCTGGACGGCGACAGCGTAAATCATGAAGCAATTTTAGAGGAGATCAGGGAGACCTGCGACCTCTCCCAGAAGACCCAGAGGGGTATGGAGGCATATGCTCTTTACCGCTGTCTGCAATGCGACGCCAAAAGGCTGGCCGGGCTGCAAGCGGACACTGATGACAGTACTCTGCTGCCCCGCTATGTGGCTGCTGCCTATGAGAAGGTGCAGGACCTCCGCTACGGAGAGAACTGGCACCAGAAGGCTGCCCTCTACTGCCGGGACGGCGAGCCTGGACTGCACCGGGCCCGGAAGCTGAACGGCCGGGATATGTCCTACAACAATATGGTCGATGCCGAGACGGTGCTGGAGATGCTCATGGACCTCTCCCAGTACGATGGTGTCCCTGTGAATAAGCCCCTCTCGGTCATAGTAAAGCATGCCAATCCCTGCGGCGTAGCATACGGCGATACAATGGCTGAGGCCTATCGCCTCTCCTTTGCCACAGACCCCAAATCAGCCTTCGGCGGGGTGATCGGCTTCAACCGCCCGGTGGACCTGGAAACGGCCCAGGCCATAGGCGACAGCTTTGTGGAAGTGCTGCTGGCCCCGGGATATGAGCCTGAGGCCCTAAAGATTCTAACCGAGAGAAAGCCCAACCGCCGCGTGCTGGATATCGGCGATCTCCTGGCCAGAAAGGAGGATCTTTACCGCGGGTTTTATCAAAGGAACCTCTTCGGGGGCATGATGCTTCAAGATTATGATACAGGCGACGTAAAGGAATGGAAGGTCGTCACAAAAAGGCAGCCTACTGACTGGGAGAGGCAGGCCCTCCGCTTTGCCTGGAAGGTCTCCAAGTACGTCAAATCCAATGCTCTGGTCTACACCTCCGACTGCCAGACCATAGGCATAGGGTCGGGGCAGGTGAGCCGGGTGGATTCAGCCCGCTTCGGAGCGGAGAAGGCAGAGGAGCACGGACTGTCCACTAGGGGCACAGTGGCTGCCACGGACTCATTCTTCCCCTTCCGGGACGGCCTGGACCAGACATACGAGGCGGGAGCGCTGGCCGTAATTCATCCCGGCGGCTCCATTCGGGATGCTGAGGTGATCAATGCCGCAGATGAGCACGGCATGGCCATGGTCTTCACAGGCATGCGCCACTTCCGGCATTAGGGCCGGCTGCAACACAATAGGTCCCAGATGGGGCAGCAGAGCGGCTGTGCTGCTCTTCTCTGCTTTTATCCTCACTATTGCCCTCTCTTGCGGCGCACAGGCCGAGAGCATCCAGGCCGGCAGCGATATACAGGCGGCCATCGATTCAGCATCTGCCGGGGACATCATAATCGTGTCCCCCGGGGACTATTCCAGCTTCCAGGTGGACCGTCCGGTTGTCATCCTCGCCCAGGCTCAGTCCTACCTATCCGCCGGGCTACAGAAGCCGGCCATAGTGATAAAGAGCGACGGCGTTACCATCAGCGGCTTTAGCATCAGGGGTGTGGGCAAAGACACCACAGCCAAATTCAATTACTATATGCAAAATCCGGTTGCTGCGGCAGGGGCGAGCCTTGATGATGCCAACTGTGCCCTGCTGGTGAAGGGAGACGGCTTTTCCCTGGAGAACACCACCATCTATGGGGCGCAGGTGGGCATCTCAGCAGAGGGCATCTCCGGCATCACCCTGCAGAATGTGACTTTGAACGGGTGCGATACTGGGGCATCTATTCTGCAAAGCCGCGCCGTTACAGTTACGGGCTGCCGCATATCCAACTGCAAGAAGTATGGCCTGGATGTGGAGAGGTCCTCAGATGTGCGGGCGGACAACAACAGCGTCATAAATAACAGCAACGGAGGCATACTGCTAAAGGAATCAAGTGGCGGCGTGGTCCAGGACAACAAGATCTCTTACAACACATTCGGCCTGTCTCTTTGGAACTCCTCCGCAAATGAGGTGCGACGAAACCATGTCGACCATAATTACTATGGAATACTGGTGACAGACTGGTCCTGCTACAACAACATCACAAATAACGTCGCCCAGGACAACAGCAACAGCGAGATTGTGGCTGGATTTGGCATAGGCATCAGCCTCCAGGAGAACAGCAGCTTCAATATGCTCCTGGGAAATTCAGCCAGCGGAAACTTCAATGGCCTGGAGGTCTCGCGAGGCTGCCACCACAATGCCGTCTACGCCAACAATGCTTCAGACAACAAGCATGGCATAAGGCTCAACGAGAACCGCAACAACCTGATCTTCGGAAACAACTTCAAGCATAACGACATCAATGCCTACGAGAACACCAGCCTCAATATCTGGAATACCACCATCGGCAACTACTACACAGACTATCAGGGCAGCGACGGAAACGGCGATGGAATCGGAGACGATCCCTATCCTCTGCCCGGCCCGGAGTCAGCGTCTATGGATATGATGCCTCTCGTACGGCCCTTCGGGGAGTTTGACCTGGACATTGCGGCGCTGCGGGCTGAGGTGACAAAATATGCGGTATTCGCTCCTCTTGTGGCCGATCTTCCCACCACATCCATGCAGGACGGAGTGGCTGTCATCTCCAGGAAGACGCCGACAAGAGCTCCAAAATGGGACGACTCCGATTCATTTGATGCCAGTGCTCCGCCATTTCAAAAGGAGAACAGCTTTTTGAACGGAGATTGATCAAATGATCTTTTCAGGGCAATGAGCCTTATCAGAGAGGGTGCCATCACATTTGAGACGGAGGGCGCCTTTTACAATCCCAGGATGGTTTTAAATCGCGATATCGGTGTGGCAATGGCCGGCAGCCTGGGCCTGACCGAATATCTGGACGCCCTATCGGCCAGCGGCGTGCGCGGCCTGCGCGTGGCCCGTGAGGCGGGAGTCGCAGAGGTGGCCCTCAATGACGTCAGCCCCCAGGCTGCCGCCCTGATGCGGGCCAATGCCGGGCGAAACGGCCTGCAATGCACCGTCTCCTGCAAGAGCGCCAATGTCCTCCTCCATGAGCAGCACTTTCAGGCTGTGGACCTGGACCCCTTCGGCTCGCCCTCGCCCTACATATCTGCCGCCAGCCGCTCCGCCCTCTCCTATCTCTTCATCACCGCCACGGACACGGCTCCCCTCTGCGGCGCTCACCTCAATAGCGGAATTCGAAAGTATATGGCATATCCCCTGCGCACCGATTACCACCGGGAGATGGGGGCCCGGATCCTCCTCGGCCTGGCGGCACGGGAACTGGCCCGCCGGGACAGGGGCCTCTCTCCCCTGCTCACTCATGTGACCGACCACTACGTTCGCACATATCTCTCCCTCTGCAAAGGGGCGAAGGCGGCCGATAGAAGCCTGGAGAGTGTGGGCTATGTGGAGCACTGCTTTGCCTGCGGGAGTTTCTCATTGCTGGACGCGCCCCGTCCGGGGGGCGTCTGCCGCCACTGCCTGGGCAAGACCAATGTGGGCGGGCCTCTGTGGCTGGGAAGACTGCACGACCAGCAGGCCATAGCCGCAGCTCTCGCCTGGGGAGAAGGCCGCAAGCTGCTCAGCCGCAGGGCGGAGAAGATCCTGGCCTGCTGCGCGCAGGAGATCGACGCTCCCCTGTATTATGATCATCATAGTATCTGCGAAAGGCTGCACATCACTCCGGGAAAGATAGATCAGGCCGTAGAGCGGCTGCGCGCACGCGGTCGCCGGGCCTCCCGCACTCACTTTTGGGGGCTGGGCATCAAGACCGATGCGAGCCTGGCCGAGGTGGAGGAGGCGGTGAGGCAGGGATGATTGCCCGCCGGTTTTCCGACCTAAAACTTAATAAAGGAGAAGAGACCTAATAGTGATAGCTGCATTATGAGAGGATAATGCAGAGATTCGCGGCACGAGGTGACGTTTATTACCCCCTTCATTGCTACTCCCTTTCGCATCTCGTGCCATCCCTTCTTACGCAACGGGAGATTTGATTAGGATATGCAGTGGCCGTATCTCGCATACCTCGCCGCCTCTGACCTGCGGCTGGTGATATATTTCCTCCTGGGTGGCCTGATCACCGCTTTCACCGTATACCTGGCCGGGCAGGGCCGGGGCACAGCCGCTGCCTTCATCACCACCCTGCCCCTGCAGACCGCCTTCACATTCCTTCTCATCTATGCCGAGGGCGGCAGCCGGACGGTGGAGGAGTACGCCTGGAGCCTCCTACTCTTCACTCCGCCCTGGCTGGTCTATGTGCTGGTCGTACTTTTCGGCGTCAGCCGATTGGGAATAGGAAGGAGCATAGCCCTGGGAGTCATCTGTTTTGTCCTCTTATCCGCAGCTATGCAGAAGATGGCAATAAAATAAAGTGAATTATAGCGTCCTGAATGGCGCGGCCGTCTGACGGCATGCACCTCTCTATCAGCCCTGGATAATCTGGGGATATAATGCTCTAATCTCTTTTGATCCTCTTTATCCCGCCGCCCATTCCGGCCAGGTACAGCTCGTCAACGCTCTCGAATATGCCGTGACCCACCACGCCGGCAACAGCATTCATCTTAGAAGCCAGAGCTGCTGGCTGCTCAATCGTCCCAAAGTTTACATCCAGGACGAAGTTGCCGTTGTCTGTGATCACCGGCCCATCCTTCATCCTGCCCAGGCGCAACACCGGCTCGCCCCCCAGTGCCCTGAGCCATCGCTCTGCCGGACGGTAGGCGAAGGGAAGCACCTCCACCGGCACCGGCCAGGTGAGCTTTTTGGCGTACTTGCTCTCGTCGGCCACGATGACAAACCGCCGCGCCGAGCAGGCCACCACCTTCTCCCTGGTGTGCGCCGCCCCGCCGCCCTTGATAGCGAAGAGATCAGTATCCACCTGATCCGCCCCGTCGATGGCCAGGTCCAGGACGGAGTGCTGGTTGAGCGTGGTGAGACTGATGCCGCACTCGATGGCCAGGCTCTCCGCCTGAAATGAGGTGGGAACGCCCAAAAAGTCGAGGCCCTCCGCCTCGATCCTCGCCCCCAGCCTCCTGATGGTCCAGGCCACTGTGGAGCCAGTGCCCAGGCCCACCACCATGCCGCTTCTCACCAGCTCAGCCGCCGCCTCGCCGGCTAGCCTCTTGGCATCTGCATTTAGAGAGACGTCCTTCATTTAAACCCTCTATAGTTGCGGTTAATCCAATCCTAATCACCGATGATCTCGCTCTTCACAGTGGTGAACACCGGCCCTCTCAGGTCCATCTTGTGCTTGTAGCTGGTGATGTACCTCTCCAGAGCCGGATGGATCTTGATATTGATGTCCGCCGGGCTCCTCACTATTCTGGCCCGCGTCTCCGACTCCCTGCCGGCCATGGCTGCCGCCTCTATATCGAAGGCGGCCAGGGCGGCAAACGAGTCAATGTAGCGAATGCCGGTGGTAACACCCTCGGCGAAGGCCTCCTCCCAGCGGGAGGTGCGGGGGATGCCCATTATGTTCTGCTTGTACACCACTACCTCATTGAATGTCGCAGGGCCGCAGAGCTTGGTGTTCTCCTCAGGCTCTACCACAGAGACCTTTACATTTCTGCCGAAGAGCTCCCCCTCCCAGGCGGCAAAGGCGCAGGGTGATGGCGTCTCCCCGTGCTCAGCGCAGACGGCGACCACGGCTTCGGCTATGGCCTGGCCGGCAGCCGTGGCCGGGCTCCTGTCGACTCTGATCATCTGTGCCATCTCCAGGGCCGTGAGCCTCCAGTCTGTCTGGAACTGGGGATAGGAGAGGGCCCGCAGGTCCTGGGCGTTGTGCAGTATCATGGCCAGCCTCTCCACACCCAGGCCCAGGTTCATGACCGGATAGGGTATGTCATATTGGGAGAGGGCAGTGGGAGAGTAGATGCCGAAGGTGGCCACCTCCACCCAGCCGCTCTTGTATTTGGTAGCCGAGCCCACCAGTCCGGGGTGATAGGCATAGACCTCGATCTGCGTTCCCGGTATGTAGTACTTGCTCCTCTTGTCGTCCGGCCTGAACTGAAACTTCTCAAAGCCGAACTGGGAGAGCAGGCCGTCTGCCACCGCCTTTCCGTCCTCCACGCTCACCTCCTCGTCCATGATCACGCAACTGGCCGAGTAGTAGCTCATCAGCCGGGCAGCGTCCTCCGCCTGCTCCCGCCGAAAGCACCTGTCCACAGAGAAGAGCTGCAGCGGCAGCTTGGTGCGGTAATGCAGGTTGGACAGCGACAGAAACCAGCCGGAGGTCATGTGGCTCCTGAGAGTGCGAGTGGTGGCCTCCGGCTTCAGCTCCCGGAACTCAGGAAAGACCTTCTCCAGGATGACTGATACCAGGGCATCGTGTGCTCCCAGGGCCTTGGCGATCTCAGAGACCAGGTCGTCTCCCTCCACCCTGCCCTTCTTGTAGCCGTGCAGGATCTGGCGCAGGGCCTCTGCCTCATCAGCAGAGATCTGCCGGCCCAAAAGGGCGCCCACCTGGGCGATCCTCTCATCGGACATGCCGATGTCCGGCCTGGGCAGTCCGGCCAGGTAGAAGCAGCGGTCAAGGACAGCCAGCGCCTCGGAGCCGAACTGGCGGTAGACGTCAGCCGCCTCGACCATCACCGGGTTCATGGCCTCTGTGAAGCCCAAACGAATGTAGGCCTCCCTGAGCTTCTGCACTGTGTCGAATATGGGGTGGGCTGCACCGAAGGAATAGCTGTTTCTGGGGTACCTCTGGTTCAGGCCGGGCTTGCCCAGATACTCCCTTCCCTGCTGCCAGGCCCTATCAAAATCCTGCCTGGCAGCCTCTTTAATCAGGCTGGGATCAAACTTCATGCTTTATATCTCCCGAAATTTTATGGTTTATTTTCAACTATATTTTTAAGGCCCCGCTGTGGATATCTTCGGATCCTGGAAGCGGGAGAGCTTCTCCTGCATCCTGGCCAGCTCCAGAGCATTGGTCAGATCCCCTCTGGTCCTCTCCAGCATGGACCTGGCCAGGTCGCTCTTGCGGCGCAGTCCGCGGGCAATGGCCTCCGGATAGTCGAAGAGCATGAGCAGGTGATATATCTCCTCCATCACCTCCAGGAAATACTCTCCTTCTCCGGCCCGGCCATCTCTGATCAGGTCCAGGATATGCCGGCGCAGCTCTCCTGTCACATCTCCCAGGCCCGCCAGGTAATTGACCGGCTCCACGCCCACCTCCTCAGGAGAGGGAACGGCGTGGATGGTAGTGATGCTATAGACGCAGCGAGCCTCGGCATACTCCTGCTCTGCTCCGTCCACAAATCCGGCATAGCGCACATCCTGGTGGTCCTGCAAAGCCCTGCGGATCTTCTCCAGACCCGCTGCCGCCTCCGCCATCAGCCTCTCTGCGGAGGGGAGGTCTCCTCTGTGCACCGAGCGTATGGAGGAGGAGCAGCAGCGTATGACCTCGCGGGATAGGCGAAAGGCGTCCTCTCTGGCCCTGTCCTTGGCATCAAAGCCGGCCAGCAGTCTGCCAGAAAGGCCCTCTAATGCGGACATTTCCATTCATCCCAGACTCAAAAGCTTCTTCAAGCGGTCCACAGAACGCCTCCCCTCTTCCAGGGAGCGGGATTCGGTCACAATCCTGCCCTGATAGCCCTTGAGTGCTGAAGCGACCTTCTTCCAGGGAACTGTGCCGTTTCCCACCGGCAGGTGCTCGTCCCTCTCCCCGTGATTGTCATGCACGTGGGTGTGAATTATTCTATCTCTGATCTTTAAAAAGCTCTCCACGTTGCCGTTGGTGTTGGCATGCCCCACATCGAATATGAAGCCCACGTTCTCCCGGTCCACCGTTTCTATGATCCCGGTGATCTCCTCTGGCCGCCGTCCCAGGATGGCCGGCATGTTGACCATGTTCTCCACGGCAATTCTCATGTCCAGGCCGGCAGCATGGTCGCAGACCTGCTGTATGCCGAGGATGCTCTGCGACCAGGCGGCGTCAGGCATCTGCGCTCCCAGAGGAGAGAGGTGGCCGGGATGAAGCACTGCCAGACGGGAGAAGTCGGATGCCAGGTCCAGGCAGCTCTTCATCTGCCGCACCGTCTCCTCCCAGATGGGCTGGTTGAGCGAAGCCAGGTTCAGATCAGAGTAGGGGAGGTGAATGGTGATGACCAGGCCGGTCGTCTCCACGATCTCCTTCGCTTCAGGGAGGTTCTCCTCTGTCAGCTTCTGCCGCCCCTCGTTGACTATCTCCCAGCCGCTGTAGCCCAGGTCCTCCAGCTCATAGGCCCAGTCAAAGGGCCGGTCCACGAGCTTGCTGGATGAGAAGCTGAACATGTCTAAGCACCATCCTGCCTTTTGATTTGCGGCTCTCCCGACGGCTCTGCTGGCCGCCCGGTCAGCTGGCTGTCCGGGCCGCCAGCTTGGCCGGCCAGATGCTCGATCTCCTGCACCGGCACGCCGTCACGGGTCTGGGGTGCCAGCCAGTCGATGACGACCACCCCGCCTGTGATCTGAATATGTATCGACCCCAAAGGCTCCTCTTCCGGGGGAAAACTGACCAATCCCATCAGGGCGGCCTGTTTGGATATTTGAAATGAGATCGCTTCTCCCACCAGGCCCTTTAGCATTACAGACCTAGCCGAATCCAGAATCCTCTGCCTTCTCAGCAGCTCATGCAACGTCTTCAGGCCGTCCGGCCCGCCGTAGGCTTCGACTTTGTCGGAGCGGATGTCCATGATCAGGCCGGGAAAGATGTTCTCGATGGCACAGACAACTCTGTCCACCCTCTCCGTGGGCCGGACCGGTGAGAAAATGGAAACCTCGATCGTTCTTCATCGCCCCTAGATGTGGCTTGTCTTGTATCTGAGGATGGCGGCTATGCCTCCGAAGGCCTTGTAGAGCTGGGCCCCCTCCTCGAACTCTGTGGATATGATTTTGACCTGCGCCCCGCTCTGGTCAGCCATCCCGGAGAGGTCCGAGACTATGTCCTCCTCGCTGGCTACAGTGAGGGAGCTGCCGCATTTGAGGCAATTTCCAGGCGGCGGCGAAGAGGCGGAGCGGGTCTGGCTTTCAGAGAAGTCGCAGCTTCGGTTGGTGCACTCGATCCTGGCCCGCACCTTGCGCAGGTCCTCGGAGAGGAGCAGAACCTCGACCGCCCCCAGCTCCAGGTTGTGGCGCACCTCTCTCTCTCCGTAGGCCGCCAGGCCCTTATCAGACACCAGTTCCTTCATGAAGCGGCGCATGACCAGCTTGTCCTGAGTTACCTCCAGGTCCTGCAGCCTCTCCTGGGCGTTATCCACCAGCTCGTACAGCCCCGACTCGTCGGTGTAGGATACATCCAGAGCATCCAGCACCTTCCTCTGCAGCTCGTGGTGCAAAAAGCCGCCCTCCACAAACTCCTCTTTGGTGGGCGAGGGGCCGCCTACCAGTATGCCTTGCAGGTCTTTGGGGTCGATGGGCAGAAATGCATCATTGGCAGACTCGCCCACCCTGGTGTAAAAGTCGTGGATGGCTATGAGCCGCAGTTGCTGGAAGCGGTGGCTGGACTGGCCGCCCTTCCTCTGCTTGCCCGGCACGGTTGAGGTCAGATGCTTGAGGGGCTCGATGAACTTGCCCTTCAGCACGCCGATGGTGGCCTCCCTCCGGTCGATGACAATCAGCCCGAAGGTCTTCTTGTCGGCCAGCATCTCCTCCAGCGGATCCAGGAGAAATGATGAATCGCAATGGTAGCGGTAGGTCACGATGGGGTCGGGCGGCTCCATGGCCACGCTGTACATCTCAGTGCGGTTGGCTCCGGCATCGACGCTGCCTATGAATATTACCACGCCGTTGGCGGGTGGCTTCGGGATCAGCTTGAGCCGGGACATGGCCGACTCCAGGGAACCCTGCACCGACAGTCTGGTGACGCGGGACTTGATATTGGCTGCCTGGCCGTACTCCTCACGCAACTGGCTCATTACATCTGAGATCTGCTTGTCGGGAGGGATGTAGAGGGATATCAGTTCGGTCCCTCTGCCCGTCTTGCTCCTCAGGCCGTCTAAAAGGCGCTTGAATTCGTATTTTTCCTGTGCCGTAAACTCCATCGGGGATCTCCCAAAAACACTCACGGACAAGATATAAAAGGCTTCGTTTTGGAGACTGCAGCCGGAAATGAGTTATATTGGAAGAGTGAGGGCAGGGCCCGGCGATCTTTTCCGGATATTCAAAAACTATATAAAGATATAAGTTATCTTATAATCTATGGATCAATTAGTAGCTCTCCAGGCCATTTATGAGTCATTCTCCAGGGGCACAGACGCCCTGCAAAAAATCGATAGCAAATCCATTGAGGGAAGCTGCCCGGAGCTGGTGGCCGGTCTGCTGGAAGGCATAAAAAAGGGCCAGGTCGATGAGGAAACCTGCCGACAACTATCAAATAAGCTGGATAATGTTTATGAGGTCAAGAGGGCAGGCGACATAATCCTGCGGGCCGGCCATACCCGGCTGTCAGCAGAGACATACAGCCGCGCCCTCTCCCTCTGCAGTGATGAAGTGCTGCTGCCGGTTCTGCAGAACAACCTGGGCAGAGCCCATGCCGCCAGCGGTGACCTGGAAAAAGCAGTCTACTACTATGAAAAGGCTGCCGGCTGCTTCTCCCGTGAGGGGGACAAAGCCGGGCTGGCCCATGTTCTGGGAAATCTGGGATCTGCCTTCCGCCGCTCCGGTGACAGAGACCGGGCCATTGAGCACTACTATAAAAGCCTCAAGACATTCGAGGACATATCGGATGCTCAGGGGGCTGCCCAGATGACGGGCAGCCTGGGCCGCATATATGCCGACATGGGCGAGCGGGACCTTGCTGCTCGCTATTTTGAGAGGAGCCTCAATGATTTTGAGGCGATGGGGGATCAGAAGAGCTCTGCCTGGATATTGGACCGGATGGGGAGGCTGGCGGCTGGGGCCGGGGAGTGGGATACAGCCATATGCCGCTATCACCAGAGCCTCTCCCTCTTCGAGCAGCAGGGGCAGATCATCAACCAGGCCATTGTCCTCTCCAACCTGGGCCGGGCCTTCCTGGAGCTTCACGAACCCGATGCCGCCCGCGAGCCTCTGGAGAGGGCGGTGCGGCTTGTACCCCGCCATACCAGGCCCGGCTATCAAAATGCCCTCTTTGCCCTGGCTTATGCCTACTGCACTCTGGCAGAGAAGAGCCTGAACCTGGCGCATGACCTGGAGAAGCAGGACCTGGATCATCAGAACCCGGAAGAGATGGATGTGGATGAGCTGGCAAGGCTGGATGATGAAGAGCACGCTGGCGGCAAGATGGCAGCAGGGGCTGCCCGCCCGGCGGAAAAAGCAAGACAGAAGTCCTCCCGTCTCTTTGCCCTGGCAGCCGATCGATATCAAGAGCTGGCTGCAAGTCTTCCGGGGTCGGCAGAGGGCCGCTCTCAGGTCAGGGCAGCGGCATCCCTGGCCAGAGGACGCTCTTATCTCTCCCTTCTCGGCGGCAGCACATGCAGTGAGAAGGCCATCTCTATTGCGGAGAGAGCCCTCTCTGCACTGGACGGAGCGGCAGCACACTGCTCAGAGGAGGAGCAAGAGGGCATCCAGGCTCTGCAGAGAGCAGTCTCGGCAATAAAAGAGGCACATAGCAGCAGCCTGCTCAAGAGCGATTCAGCCCGGTCCGCGAAAGCCCTCTCCAGCGCTGCCGGGCTTCTGCTGGAGTGCCTCCCCGGCGGAGGGGAGACTGAGGGGCAGGAAGAGCCTGGTGCGGTTGATGATATTGCCAATGGCAGCATCATCCAGCCCTTGAAGAGCATAAAAGCCCTGGCCCAGTGCTGCGCCGCCGGGGCGGAGAGCAGCCAGTGGCAGCAGCCTCTTGCCCGGGAGCTAAAGAGCGCAGCAGAGAGGCTTTCGGAGCGAAGCGCCTCCGCTGCACCAGCCAGGATATCATCTGCCCTCTTCCTGGCAGCCCGGGCTTTAGAAGAAGCATATGACTGCAATGCGGTTTTAGAGCCGGCCAGAGAGGCTCTGCTTCTTATAGCCGGGTCCATAGCCGGGAGGTCTCTGGCAGCCATCCAGGGCCCGGTCTCCCCTCCGGCCTGGGATGACAGCATGCGCCTTGTGGCTGCTCTGGGAAGGGCAGGGCAGCCGGACACGGCGGATGGTGAGGACCGGAGGAGAGGCCGGAGCGAGGCAGAAGGGCGGAATAGGGCAGAGGTGCAGCCCATGACAGATTGCCGGAATAGGTCTGAAGAGACGAATTGCAGGAAGCTGGTCCTGGCCGACGGCTCAGTGCAGGAGCGGGGAGCATTCCTCTCCGAGGATTCTGATCCTGATGAGGGCTGGCTTGTCCCCATGAGATTGGATGTGGCCTGCCGGGAGTGCAGCCGGCCCTTCCGGCCAAAAGATGAGGACGGGCTCTCGAAAGAGGCGGAGGCGGAAAGAACCTGCACACCTGGGGGCGATTTTGAGCCTGTCCCGGCTCCTGCCGGGGACGGGGAGCAGGATGACAGCGCTCCGCTCCAGGCCGGCAATCCTGAAGAGCCTTCCCCTGCCGGCGAGGTATTGAGCAGCCCGGACAGCCAGGATCTGCTGGATTCTGGTTTCACACAGGACGGCTCCGGGGGCGATGCCGTTGGCGGGAACGGCAGAGCGGATGCCCCCCTCCTCCAGCCAAATTCCCAGGAGGGCCTGCATAGCGTCTTTGAGCCTGCACCCCCCATTCTGCAGTCAGAGAAAGAGCCCCTATTGGGCCCCTTCAGCCTGGGCCAGGGCATTGCCGCCCTCAAGGGGCTCACCGCCCTTGTGGCCATGCTCCTGGCGGTGGAGGCAGTGCTGCATCTGATATAGGAATAATTGATATAGGCCGGAAGTGATCAGAGCTATCTTGCCGGCATGAAGAAAAAGCAGCTTGAGATGATGCTGGAGCGGCTGGAGGGCTTCTCTCAGCCCAACCCAGAGAGAGAGCAGTATAGCACGCCCGCCACAGTGGCAGCGGAGATGCTATACCTGGCGGCTGTGCGCGGCGACATTCAGGGCTGCACCGTCTGCGACCTGGGCTGCGGCACAGGCGTTTTGGCCATCGGTGCCGCCCTGATGGGAGGCAACCCCGTGGGCGTGGAGATAGATGCCGGGGCGCTGGCCGCCGCCCGGAGAAACGCAGATCTCCTGAAAGCGCCTCTGCACCTGCTGCGGGCCGATGTGAGGGCTGTAGAACTGCGGGGCATAGACACAGTGATCATGAATCCGCCCTTTGGCGCCCAGAAGGCGAGCCAGGGGGATCGCGCCTTTCTCTGCCGTGCCCTGCAAACGGCAGATGTGGTATACTCCCTTCACAACCGGGGAAGCGCCGCATTTATCAGAAGCTTTGTGAAACCGGCCACAGTAGAGGAGATGTATCTCATAACTTATCCCTTGAAGAGGTGCTTTGATTTTCACAGCAAGAGCGTCAAGATGATCGAGGTTGAGCTCTATAGAATAGTCAGAGGCAGCCAGGGATAAATCAGATGGTGGCAGATGCAAGAGTATCTCGCTTTGGAGAGCAGTTCAATGGTATAAATACTAGTAGTTATGAATGAGATGTTGCTGAGATAAGAATTAACGGAGTTATAGAGGAGTTATTAAATGGACGGCAGCTTTGTGCTTCCTGGAGATGTGGTGGGCTCGACCGAGGAGTATGTGCCCGGCGACTGCACCTATGCCAGAGGTGGAATGATTTATGCAACAACAGCCGGCCTGGTCAAGATCGATGCCAGGTCAAGGGCTGCTAGCGTCATACCCAAGACCAATGCCCCGGTCAGGCTCGGTCAGGGCGATATAGTGGTAGGAGAGGTAATAGACCTCAAAGACAGCCTGGTAATAGTATCCCTGGCCTTCAAGAAGGGGCATGAGGACAGGCCCCTCTCCGATGAAGAGGCGACGATTCACATATCCAATGTGAGAAACTCATATGTCAAGGACCTGCGCCACCTCTTCTCTATGCGCGACATACTCAAGGCCAAGATCATAGACGACAGGCAGATGAGGCTGACCACGAGCGACGAGGACCTGGGGGTCATCAAAGCCTACTGCAATCGTTGCCTCACCGGCCTGGTCAAGAAGGACAGCAAACTGGTCTGCCCCAACTGCGCATCCACAGAGACGCGCAAGATGAGCTCTGCCTATGGACTGGGCGTGGTTTAGATGAATTTGAAGATCATAAAAAAGACGGAAAGCCAGGCCATAATCGAGTTTGTTGGCGAAGGGCACACCATCTTAAACCTTCTGCGAACTGAGCTGCTGGCTGATGAAAGGGTGCTGATGGCCACTTACGACACCAAGTTTCCCATCATGGACAACCCAGTCTTCCGGCTGACCACCAAAGGCGCAGATCCCATTGTGGTCCTGAAAGAGGCAACCGGACGTATCATCTCCCAGTGCCGGGAGTTTTCGGGCCAGTATGCAGAGGCAATGAAATAGAGGGCGATGAGGGTGGTTCGACCCCTCATCCAGAATAGGCCCTGCACCCGCCGGCGCAGCCTGCGGAGCGGGACTTTCGTTTTTCTTTTATCTGTTCGCTTCTATGGCTCTTGGTTAAATTGTTGGTTATTATTAGCAGTTCTTCTCTCTTCTGACCACAAAGTACACAAAGAGCACAAAGAACTCACAAAGACGGCATTTTCGCACCAAGTGATCACAACTGAACAACCTGCGATACCTTTAACTACAATTGCCGTAGTCTCCCCTATCCCAAATATGAGGCTGAATACGTGAAATGGCATTCGATGACATCCGATGAGGTCCTTGCCGGCCTGAAGTCAGGACATGGCGGCCTCTTGGGCAGCGATGCTGCGCTAAGGCTTGCCGAGCATGGTCCCAATCAACTGGAGAGCCCCTCCAAACCCTCTCCGTTGAGAATATTTCTCTCCAAATTCAAAGATTACATGGTCCTGGTTCTCATCTTCGCCGCAGTTGTCTCGTACATCGCCGGCGAAGAGACCAACTCCATAGTCATCCTGGGAATTGTGGTCCTGGTCGCCATCATTGGATTTGTGCAGGAGTATAAGGCAGAGAGGGCGATGGAGGCACTGCGGGAGATGGTGGCTCCAGAGGCCGATGTACTCCGGGACGGCAGGATGGGCACCATCTCCGCGGCAGAGCTGGTGCCTGGTGACATAGTCTTCCTGGAGGCGGGAGACAGAGTGCCGGCTGACGCCCGCATCCTGGAGGAGACTGCCCTGGAAGTGATCGAGGCCTCCCTGACCGGCGAGTCGCAGCCGGTTAAAAAAAGCTGTGAGACACTGCCGGAGGAGGCCGCCCTGGCAGACAGGAAGAACATGGTCTTCATGGGCACCATCATCTCCTACGGCAACTGCCGGGCGGCAGTGACCGCAACCGGCCTTTCCACAGAACTTGGCCGCATATCGGGCATGATCAGGCAGAAGCCAGCCGAGCCTCCCCTTCAGATCAAGCTGGAGGGGCTGGCCAAGAGGCAGGCCTACCTGGTATTCGCTATAGCAGCCATAGTATTCGTCCTGGACTACAGTCGCGGCTCGCCCATTATGGACTCGCTTATTACCTCTATCGCCCTGGCCGTTGCCGGTGTGCCCGAAGCCCTTCCTTTCATAGTGACCCTGGCACTGGCCTTCGGAACCCAGGCCATGGCCAAAAAGAATGCCATCATCAGACGCCTGCCTGCCGTGGAGACCCTGGGGTCGACCACAGTGATCTGCACCGACAAGACCGGGACACTGACCACCGGGGAGATGACTGTACGGGAGATCCACACCCACAGGAAGATCGATGTGGACGGATCGGGCTACAGCCCGGATGGCTCCTTTTCCGAGGGCGGAAAGACTGTCAGCCCTGATGATGATGATCTTGCCCGGCTGCTCAGGATCGGTTCTCTGGTAAATAATGCCGGAATGGAGAAGGCCAACGGCTCCTGGCGCATTGTGGGCGATCCCACAGAAGGAGCTCTGATCGTGGCCGCGGAGAAGGCCGGCATACTCAAACGCATACGCGAAAGCAGCGCCAGACTGGCGGAATACCCCTTTGACTCCGACCGGCGGAGGATGACCACCGTGGATGAGATCTCTGGCGAAGGGCTGAAGGTCTCCATGAAAGGCGCTCCCGAGGCAGTCCTGGGCCGATGCAGCCGCAGAGCTGCGCCGGGGGGAGCGGTTGTGCCCCTGACCGAAGAGGATCGCAGGGCCATCTCCGCCCTGGCGGACGGAATGGCAGGCCGCGCCCTGAGGGTGCTGGCCTTCGCAGAGAAGCCCCTTTCGGCAATAAGCAAAAGTGATGTCATCCAGTCGCTCACCATCGAGGAGATCGAATCGGACCTCATATTCGCGGGCCTGTCCGGAATGATGGATCCGCCGCGAAGAGAGGTGATGCAGGCCATATCCGTGAGCAAAGGCGCCGGCATTCGCACGATCATGATCACCGGCGACCACCGCCTCACCGCCCGGGCCATAGGCCGGGAGCTGCAGATAGGCAATGGTGAGGTCATCGAGGGAGTAGAGCTGGACGGCATGAGCGATGATGAGCTGGCGGAGAGGATAGAGCACATATCCGTATTTGCCCGTGTCACCGCCGAGCACAAGGTTCGCATAGTCGAAGCCCTGCGAAAGAAGGGCAATATCGTGGCCATGACCGGCGACGGCGTAAACGACGCCCCGGCGCTGAAGGCAGCAGACATCGGCATTGCTATGGGAAAGACCGGGACCGAGGTCACCAAAGAGGCATCGGATATGGTCATTGCTGACGACAACTTCGCCACGATTGTGGGCGCAGTGGAAGAGGGCAGGAGGATCTATGACAATATCAGAAAGGGATCTTCATACCTGCTGGCGGTCAGCTTCGCGGAGCTGGCCACCATATTCGTGGCTGTGCTCCTCGGCTATCCCATACCCCTCCTGGCAGCCCAGATCCTTTGGATAAATGTGGTGGCCGAGGAGTTTCCGGCCATCGGCCTGGCACTTGAGCCGGCCCACGCTGATGCCATGAGGAGAATGCCCCGCGACCCCAGGGAGTCCATGCCCTCCAGGAGCCTCATGATCTATACCCTGGCCATTGCAGCGGCCATTGTGGCCGGAACCCTTGGGCTCTATGTCCACTCAATTCAGATGGGAGAGGATACAGCCTACGCCCGGACGGTGGCTTTTGTAGCCCTGGGCTTCTTTACAGTATACAACGCTTACAGCAGCCGCTCTCTCCAGGAGTCGGTATTCAGGATGAATCCCCTGGGCAACAGAACACTTCTCCTGGGAATAGCCGCATCCATAGGATCGATCCTGGCGGTGGTGTATATTCCCTTCATGCAGTCCATATTCCAGACCAGCTCCCTCTCTACCCAGAGCTGGATTTCTGTTCTGGGCGTGGGATTGCTGGTGGTTGCAGTGGCTGAGGTCATGAAGAAAGTTCTGCCGGGATTGAAGTGAGGATTAGGAGGGAGGCAAAAGTCTCTCTTTATAGGAGGAAAATAATGGTCGTCGACCTTTGCCACGTCTAATACGGCAATCGACGTATTTAAGCCTTTTGGCCCCTGATCAGAGACTGCACCTTCTGCGGCTCCATGGCCTGGGAGAGGGAATTTTCCCGGTCCTGGCGCATCAATTGATAAGCTATCTCCGGATCGATAAAATACGTCTCCAGGTACTCCTCCCTGGTTAAATTGCCGCCCAGGCTGGAGACATACAGCGGGCTGCCCACAACCGGAGTGATCTTTCCCACAGGCAGTATCCACTCAAAGCCTAACGGCAGGTCGCACAGCCAGTCCTCCTGGCTGTAATCGGGGTCCGTCAGCACCTCTTTCTCTTTTTCATTCACAGAGCCGCAATTTTTGCATATGAACTTTATCTTCATCTTCCGCCACATCCTTCTGTTTTCATGCCGGGAAACTGAAGATAGGTTGTTGGATTACAGTATATATAATTTACTAAACTAATTGATCGCCCAAACGCTTTTGATCCTTAAGGTGCTTATTAATATATGGATTTGCTGCCTACCGGCCGTAGATCAATAGCCCATCGATCAATCGGGAGAGGTGAAATTCATGATGAGAAGAGCAATGCTCTGTCTGGCCATTGCGATCTATGCAGCAGTGCTCATATCCGCTGCACCGGCCAGCAGCGACTATCAGCAAGGGGTTTTGGATGGCCTGAGCCGGGGATGGTTCATGGCCCAGAGATATGACCAGGCTCTGGCGGGAGATGCCGATGCCTACAACCGGGCAGTGCCCGATTACAACGCCTGGATACGTTCCATCTTCGGGGACAACCAGTCTCTGCTTCTCCAGCCCTTCACGCAGACCGGGGGCGCGGCCAACTATTCAGTCAGCCGCACAATAAAACCGGTGCACAGCATAGATGCAAGCTGGAATCAATCCGGGTCGCTGCAAGAGGAGCCGGATGCCAGCGGCCTGATCAGAGGTGTGCCTGCTGAGTCCTATTACTCCATCGGCCCGGCACTGATCGGCTTTTGAGCGGATGGAATTTATATGGGCAAGGCATTGAGGAGATCAGTGCGGGTGAGGTGCTGATGATGAGACGGATGCTCTTGGCGACTATGATGGTAATGATCTTGCAGGCGCACCTTTTCTTCGCATCCGCATCTGATGGGGCCAGTGCAGGAGACAGACTGGCCCAGAACTATACCGAGCACTCCTGGATCTTTGTGAATGGATATATGGAGGAGTCCAGAGTGATTCAGACCCAGACGGGGTACGGCGGACAGAAGATGGTTCTGGGCACAAGCGGCAGCGGCATTGCCACTCGGACCATCGACTCAGAGGTCTATCGCGACTCCAATGAGGATAGCGCATCCCTGACCATCACCTCAAGCTACGACTACCGGCCCTATGTCCCCCCCCTCACCCAGAGCGACCTGAAAAACGCCCTCTGCGCCAAGAATTATGATGTGGGCTCTGTCATCTCCGAGACCTATCAGATCGACAAGGATCTAATAAAAGACACCAAGATCTACCAGAACGACAGCTTCTCCATATACGAGATCAGCTCCGAGGTGCAGGGCACTGCCAGGATCGGCCAGCGGGTGCAGAAGAACGCCCAGACGGTTCCCTCACTGATGATGAACGGAATTTACATGGGATACGCCCAGATCAGGTCAGAGACCATTGTGGGAAGTACGTCTGTGCTCAACCTTCCCTGCCCTTAGGCCGCATCCGTGCCCGGGGGGGCCGAGCGGCGCTCTGTTGTCTCCTCTCTATTTTATGCGGCTATCCTTTCTTTGTTCAGATGTTATCACTTTTCTGTGAGTACTTTGTGGCTTTGTGCCTTTGTGGTGAAGTCGTTTGCGCCAGGGCTAGCCCAGTGGTCTACGGACTTTCACCACAAAGTCAAAAAGACTCAAAGGACTCACAGAGCAGTCTTCCAGCAAGCCGGCGCACTAGCTATGCGGTCCCGGCCTGGTCTGAACCGGCCCGGGCCGCCTTATGGGCCCGGTCCACTGCGCCTAAAATTGCGGACAGATCTCCGGAATAGTGCAGGTGGCCGGGGCAGCGGCAGTCGCTGCATCCGAAGCCCGGCACGGCAGAGACCTCCTTTCCTATGGCGGATGCTATCAGGCACTCAAGATCCTCAGCGGTTTTGGTAATGCAGACCTCCAAAACGCTGGCCCAGGGCAGCAGGTAGTCTATATGCCACCTTCGCGTCTTCTTCTCCCCCCGGGAGAGGAGGATGTGGCGGTCGACCCTCTTCAGCCCACCGGGGCCGCGCGCCGAGCCGGTGTAGCAGTAGTACCCTCCCGGAAAGCTGCGGCATTTCAGTGAGCCGACATCAATCTGCAATGCCTCCGGCACAGAGAGCACTAGGGTGTAGATGCCGGGGTCGCTTATGGCCGGCAATTTGCCGGGCGCCATGGCAATATGCATTCCCTTGCTGGTCCGATTGAGCATCTATAAGAGTATAGCGCATGTAGAGGCATCATGGAGAAGCTATACGAGATGCATATTAAAGGAATACTTTTCTATAATGAGATAGCATGATGGCTGTGGGGTGAAATGAAGTGAAGTTATTATTAGCAGCAACACTGATGCTGATGCTCTCCACCGCAGCCCTGGCTGCCCAGGAGAACCAGCAGCTTGGACCGTACGCCGTATCATTTGACATGAACACAGATATGTCCTATCAGGTAATGGTTGCAGAGCCGATTAGCGCGCCGGCAGCCACCATTTACAGCATGCAGATCTTTACTGACAACAACACCATAGCCAGGCTCAACATAAACCAGTATAAGAATGCCATTGACTCGACTCTGGATCTGTATAAGCAGCTCGCTGTCCTTAATATGGCATTTTATAATTCATTCAACACAACCAGTGTGGAGGACAGGACGATTGACGGGAAGGAGGGCTTCCTGCTTGTCTGCGAGCCGTTCTCCTACAACACCATAGCTCCTGCCGGAGCCGTTCTTTACGACGCCCTCTTCTGGCTGGACAGCCAGGACTGCGAGTGCGGCCCCGTCTCCGTGGGCACAACCAGTGTGCAGGTAACCTCATCCTATCCGCGGGCTGTAACTGAGAGCCTGCTGTCCACACTGCGTGTGGCTGAGGGCCAGGCGGCGGCATCCTCCGCGGCCACCTCCGCATCCGGGCAGATTCTGCCTCCGGGATGAGCAGTATACATCACTTTTTTTTTGGTTTGCATTTGCCCGTATGGTCTTCTGATGAGAAAGCTGACCTGCAGATCGAAAGCCTCCAGCCACCATCCTCCAGCGAAAAGTATTTATCGTCAAGAGGCTACATAGAAGCCGGCAAAAGTCGATAAGAAAGCTCTTTTCTCCCTCCTATCCCGGACTTTTGCCTCCCTCCTACATCGCGGCTCACAAATAAGTTTATCTTTTCTTCATGCAGATTATAACTATAATTTATGTAAATTGGTGGTTGCATATGAAACGGATTGCATTGTTGATGGCCATAATCCTATGCGCGGTCCCCTGCTCCGTGAGTCAGCAGGATCAATACTCGAATCAGTACATGAACTCAAGTCCGTACTCGAATAACACCACAGGAGGAGCCCCGACACCTGTCGCTCCAACCAGCCCTGATGCCCTTGGTTTGGGGACACCATCGGTTACGTCATTAACATCTGCGCAGCAGACCTCCACAGGTTCCCAGCAGTTGATGAAAACAGATCAGCAAGCTGCTTATTCAGCTCCTTCTGGACTGCAGGCAACCTCGACAAGCCTGAATTATACTCAAATGGTTGTCCCGGCAGACAACACCCCAATTGCTCCCAATCACCTCTATATCTTCTATGCACCGCTGACGGTAGCCGGATGCAATCTATACTCCAGTGTGCCCCTCTGGCTTCAAATATCCGGCCAGGGTGATTTATGGGTTTACGAATGGTATCCAAGCGGCTCGCTGCAGACAAATTATGCTGGATATACATACACTCCCGACTGGTATAAATGGTGGTTTGTTGCCGACACCCCTGGATGGCATATTCTCCAGTACTACTGCAATGGGTGGAGCAATTATGCCTATGTTTATGTGTACGGGTCCGGCGGTGGGGTGAGCCCAGCACCGACTCCAGTGACTCCGGTGACGCCTGTGAACCCCTATGAGGCAGAATGCGAAAAAGATCCCTGGTGCAGTTGGATGAATGGAAAGTGCGTATGTGAGAGCTTCACTCCACCGGATAACAGCGAGAGGCAGAGCTGCGAGAAGAAGCCCTACTGCAACTGGGTAAATGGCAAATGTCTCTGCACGGGCCTGATGCCGTCAACAACCTACGGAGGAGACTCGAAGGAGGTGGCTGCAAGCATTTAAATAATCTGTGTGCTCGGCTCCAAACTTTTTTTGTGGGATTATTGCTGGCCTAAAAGTCAAAATCGATATGCTCAGATGCGGGGTACGGGATTCGAACCCGCGAACTCCTGCGAGACAGGATCTTAAGTCCTGCGCCTTTGGCCAGCTTGGCAAACCCCGGTGGGGATCTGCTGATCCCCACACCCCCAATACCGATTTTATCTTCTTTTTCAGGTTGCTTCTAGTTTTTTAGCTGATGAAGTAGTATAAAAGCATTCTCGATACCTTAAAAAGAATCCTGTCGCCTAAAATGATCGCGAGCCTCGCGAAGGATTCTAAAAATCTTTACGTCTTATCTTCTTCAGGCCCAACGTAGTCTTTTGTCTTTTGTGAGATTGCAGCCAATATAATCTTGTTAGCAAGTTCAATTCTGCTGATATCCTGATAAGTGGCTTCTATACTCAATAACTTTGCCACATAAGGGCTTACATCGATTTTTACCGTTTTAACCATATTGGACATATATTCTATAATTGCTAATATAGCTTATGTAACAAATGCTTATACTAGAATGCTCATGTTTTGCTATAATGTTCTAATGGTATTTTGTTAGATAAGCTATTCTATAGATTATAAGAATACACAAAACCTATCGCATAACATTATGAGTATTGGGTTAGAAAAGTATTTGATAATATTGTGTGAATAGTTCTAAAAGCTAATTAGTGCAATGGATATCGAATATTAAATAGACAATAAATGTAAAAAGCCTTTGTGACAAGCCTAAATCAACAGGATTTAGTGACGCAAGATGGGCTAAAAATCATGTGGGTCTTCTCCTTTGCAGCGTTATATAATTTTGATTAGCTTCTTTTCTGAGGCGGATATTTTTTAGACTCTAGCGGAAATAATTTAAATGCTATTGGGTCCAAATGGGCTTCTTTAATTCCCCCCAATTCCATTAACCTATAGAGATTAGGACCAACTCCTGCAACTTTAACAAGTTCAAGATTATTGAGATCGGCTGCTGTTGTTACCGGTTTGTTTTGACAGTATAGTAAACCTTTAGATCCTAAATCAA
>CAYQKI010000004.1:0-34626 GCA_964418105.1 uncultured Methanotrichaceae archaeon
TTCATGAGATGTACGAAAATGGGATACAACCTGAATTCTTGCACGTAAAGTCTGACGGCTGCACGTAAAATACGGTCAAATTACCTTTTTACGTGCAAAGCCTCCGGCGGTGAAAAGCTTATTAAGTAGAAGGTTAGACAGGGGTCGGTTGTAGGCAAATGACGAAAAGCCTATCGCCGAAAAGTGGAGATACTGGAGGCATTAAATTGATCAAGAAAAATACCATCATTTCCTTATTGCTTGTATTCCTTTGCACCGGCCTGTCACTGGGGCAGGACGGAAATGAAACGGGAGGCGCGGCAAATGCGACCATTGCCGATGCTGCCGCCGTTCAGGCCAATGAGAGCACCAGTGGAAGCATAAATGAGAGCTCATCCCTGCCGGGGCAAAACGCGACAAATCTCAATTACATCTGGTCCTTCTCCAACATAGAGGCCGGACCCATAACCATGGTCATCAACCAGGACGGCTCAGAGCTGCTGGGGCAGGCCAAGTACGAGCCCGATGCTGGCGCAGCCTGGAATGCGGATGTCTTCGGATCAGTCTCTGGAGATGAGGTATCTCTCACCATGACCGCCCAGAAGGAAGGGATGCTTCTCACCACCAGGATGACCGGCACCTATGCCAGCGACGCCATCACCGGCAACTGGACCCAGAGCAGCGGGGGAAAGAAGCTGGGAAACGGCACATTCATGGCAATGTGGATCAGCCCGGACACCACCAGCTATAAGCCTGCTGTGATTGAGCAGCCCAAGGCGGAAACGACAGCCCCTGCCGAGGAGACGGCAGCACAGACGGAGAGTGCTGAGAATACATCAACCGAGACAACGAGTTCCAAGTCCAGGTTCGTGGATGTCCGGCAGTACAAGGACAAGATCGGACCGGGAGGCGACCTGAGCGGCGTCCCACCGGGCATGGGCGGCAGCGGCCTGTAAGTTGATAGCGGCAGATTCTATTCCGTCTGCACATTCTCTTTTTTCTGGCTCCTCGCTATTTACTGTGGGTAATTGACTTTTAGTCTCTGTGAGTCCTCTGTGAGTTCTGTGTCTCTGTGGTGGCAGTCGGCGCCGGCCATAACCAGTTGCTAACGACGTTTCACCACAGAGACACTAGAAGCGCACAGAGACGGATGGAAACTTTGAAGGTAGAATCACTTTGGTCTGCCCGCAGGAGATTGAAAGGTGGCTATGATTTGGAGGGGTGGAAAAGAGAGATAGAGATGCCTTTTGTGCATCCTATCCCCAAGGCTTGCCCGCCCCCAAATATATTCAGACCTGGGCGATCTGATCGCTGCACGAGCAGGAGAGGGACCGGGCCATAACCACATCTGTTCCCACATTCCTCCGCTCCCATGCCTTCTGGTAATCTGGATTGATCTGAGTGGCTTTCTTGTAGGCCTGAACGGCAGTGTAGGTGTAGCCCTTGAATTCATAGATCACACCCAGGTTGTACCAGGCCTCGGCATAGGACTGATTGAGCCCGACTGCCTGCTCAAAGGAGGCGATGGCCTCGTCGTAGCGGCCCATGATGCCGAGATCGATTCCCCGGTTGTTCCATGCCTCATAGTCGGTCGGGTCCAGATCTATAGCCCTGTCGTAAGCCTGCAGCGATTCATTGTACCTCTCCTGATAATACAGGTCCATTCCCTTCATGAACCAGTCGAAGGCGGTCCCGTTGACAGTCGAATTATTTATGGTTGCATTTGCGGCCCCTGAAGCCTGGGCGCATGCCGGAGAGACAATAGCGAAGATAAGCGCCCCGGCGATTGCAGCCAGGACAAGCCCCATCGCATGATTGGTATTCGTCGTTCTTCCCCCTGCTTTACGTGGTTTGCTTCTGAAATTTATTATGATTATAATAAAGCTTCCCGGTCAAATGCCTGAAGTGATATCCCCCAGCGCCCTCTGGCCTTAAACGCCTCTGGCTCCTTTAGCCCCTTTGGCTCCTTTAGCCCCTTTGGCCTCTGAAGCCTCCTGGCTGTGAGACTCGATTATATCCTTGAATGCTGCCAGCACCTTTTGCAGCTCCTCGCGGCTGAGGCCGAATGTGGAGAGCTTGAACTGGCGGGTCAGCCCTGGCTTTATGCCGCAGATGCCCCTCTCCTTGAGGTCCCTGTAGAGGAAGTAGCGGCCCTTCTTGGCGCTCTGCGATATCTGATAGAGGTTTTCCGCCAAAAAGAACATCAGGTCGTGGCTATGAGGCCGGTCCCCCTGCTGCACCATGCCCATCTCTTCCATCTCCGCCGAAAACCAGCGGGCTTTGTCCACCTCATCCGGCCAGCGGGAGATGCGATCCACGACCGCCGGAAACGAGGCCATCAGGGTAATGAGGGGCGCGCCGCGCACAGTGCAGCCCAATAGCTCCACCTCCTTGTTCTTCTTGTTGGCAGAGAGGCGGAACAGTGGACCCGCATACTCCTGAGAGGCCCCGATCAGCCCCACCGGCCCGGAGGCGGCCATCGACTTATGGCCGCTGGCCACGATGATATCCGCGCCCAGGTCGCGAGCTGATACCGGCATCCTCCCCACGGCATAGGCTGCGTTGAGCAGCAGCGGCACCCCATAATCGTGGCAGGCATCGGAGATCTCCCGCGCCGGTGGGATGTTTCCATAATTGCCGTCCGGATAGGTGAGCACTGCCAGGCTCACGTTGCCCTTGTGCTCATAGGCCCTCTCGATGGCCTGCACATAGGCATCTGCCGATACGGCATACTCAGGCGCTTTGCTCGATTGGGCAAATTCGATATTCAAGCCCGCCCTCTCTGCCGCCAGGACCGATGTGTAATGGGCATGGGCGTCCAGAACCACCCAGTCCCCCTTCTCGCAGAGGGCGTGCATGGCGGCAAACTTGCCCTCTCTGGCTCCGTGGGTGACCCGCACCTCATCCGTGCCCAGGAAACCGGGCAGGACGGTATGCACAAAATCCTCAATGGGTGGATTCTTGATGTGATCCAGCCGGCCGTCGCAAAAATCGCAGACCGAATAGCCGTCCCCCCATTCCAGCAGAGCGGCGCGCGCCTCAGCAGTCAGCACCCCGCCCCGCTGCAGGGGATCCACGTTGATCTCTGCAATATCCCTCTTCAGTTGGCAAAACCTCTCAAGACTCTCAGGCATTCATTCCGAAGGGCGCTCTCTTGAAGTATAATACTTTGCCGGGCTACAGCCAAAGAGTAATATATTTTCCAGGCCAAGGTAGGGGCAATGGCCAAGGTTATCGCCCACCGCACCGCCGCCTCCCTGGCTGCCGAGAACAGCCTGGAAGGAATAAGAGCCGCTGCCCGGTGCCAAGCCGATTTTGTGGAGATGGACGTCCGCCTCAGTCGCGACGGAGTGCTGGTGCTGATGCACGATGAGAGCGTGGAGAGGACCACGCGCGGCAGGGGTCTGGTGGAGGATCTTGACCTCGAAGAGCTGAGAGCCCTGCATGTGCCCACTCTGGATGAGGCTGTGGACCTGGCCTGCCGTCTGGGCCTGCCACCGGTCGTGGAGATGAAGGAGGAGGGTCTGGAAGGGCTGGTGGCAGAGGCCCTTCGAGGCAGAGAGTGCATTGTGACCTCCTTTTACCACGCCAGCCTGCGCGAGCTGTCCGAGATATCCGGCCTCAAGACGGGGATCATCATATCCTCTCTGCCCTTGCGTCCGGTGGACCTGGCCCTCTGGGCAGATGCCAGTTGCATCTTCCCCCGGAGGGTGAGCCCCAGGCTCTTTAAGGAGGCTCACAGCCAGGCAATCTCCGTCTACCCCTGGACAGTGAAGAGCACAGATGAAGCGGCGTGGCTGCTCCGCCTGGGAGCAGACGGCCTGGTGGCAGACGACCCTTGCCTGATGAGGGAGGCTGCCAACCAGCCAGTGCTGGCTACGGGAAAGGACAACTGTCAGTACTATCCCTGCCACCATTTTCCGGGCCAGGTCTGCACCCATTGCTTCTGCCCCCTCTACCCCTGTAAGGACAGGGAGCTGGGCAAATATGTCAGGACCAAAAGGGGAAAGAGGTTTTGGAGCTGCATCGACTGCCGGCTGGTGCACGACCCGCTGGTGGCAGAATATCTGAGCGAGCACATGCAAGCGACGACATCCGATCTTAAAGCCCTTTTAGGCACAAAGGCTGAAAAGTAAAAGTGCACAGAATGTGAGGGCATCTGCAGCAAAAGAAGGCTCTGCCCGCATCTGAACCGACGGAAAGCTTTATGGATACCTGATGGATAATGCAGTACACATGAGACATATTATACTTGTATTGATTGCTCTGGCGGCATTGGGCGGCCTTTTTTCTGCTGCTATTGCCGAGACTGCAGCTCCGGTTCTAAAAGATAAGGCATCTGAGACAGCAGAGGCCGCAGAAAGTACTCTCTTCACCACACCATCCATGGCTGCCTTCATCAACGATAGCTGGACGCCAAGCTCCTTCGAGGCTCCCGTGGCAAGCCAGGCACTGGGCGTTTTGAGGAATATGACCCGCAACAACACCACACTGGCGACTGCAACCTATTCCATCTATGACTTCCTGAAGGACGACTACACATCACCCTCGGCCCAGTCCCCCATTTACACCGCCAGCGCTGCCGGCAAGGATAAGACGATTGCCTGGACGGGAGAGAGCATCTACGACTTCGCCAAGGACACCTGGACCCCCAGTACCACAGTCTCTACATACGAGCAGAGCCCGTTCAAGCAGCACCAGATGAATTAAAAAAAAAGATCTTTTTTCTATTTTTCTATTTCAATTCGAAGCCAGCTTGCGGACCAGAGGCATTATGGCCGGCCGGCTGCCTGAGGGTTGCTCTTTTCCGGCGGAGGAGTCACCCATCTCCAGGCCGAAGGAGCCCATCATCTCCTTATTGAAGCGGTCGGAGATCTCATCGAAGATCCTCCTGTAGGCAGTGCAGTGGGGATCGACGCCCTTTATTTCGCCGTCGCAGGGGGCCATGGCATTGTAGGGGCAGCCTCCCCGGCAGTAGCGGATGTGCCTGCAGCCCTTGCACGCCCTGTCCACATGCTCTTTGAAGCGACGCATGCGCTGGCCTGCCGCCGACTCAGCCAGGTCCTTCTGGGTGGGCCGGTCGCGGACATGGCCCATCACATACTCCGGCATGCCGACAAACCGATAGCAAGGATAGATGCTGCCGTCTGGGCCCACGGCAAAGGTATTCTCCATGCAGTCCACGAAGGTGCAGACCGTCCCCCGTCCGGTGAAGACGCAGCGAGCATAGTCGTTGATGTTCCTGACCTCTATCTTTTCCATGTTCTCCAGGTACCTGTCCAGCAGGAATACCAGCAGGTTCCCGTACTCTTCCGGAGCCAATGCCCACCTGTCCGGCCCGTCGCTTCGCAGTGACGGCAGAGCTGGGTGAAGCTTTAAAGTAAGGCCGTTCTTCAGGAAGAAGTTGAATATGTCCTCTCTGAACTGCACAGAGTAGGAGGTGAATGTACAGATGAACTGCACTGACAGGCCCCGGCTCTTGGCCAGCTCATACCCCTTCATGGTGCGCTCATAGTAGCCCTCCGACCTCTGCAGGTCGTTAAGCTCCTGCGGCCCGTCCAGGCTTGAGCCGATGGGGATCTGATACTCGGCCAGCACGTCGGCCAGCTCCGGCGTCAGCCTCCAGAGGTTGGTCTGCAGTGCGAAGTTGGGCTCGAGGTGCGAGAGCTGCTCCGAGAGCAGGGGAAGGGCCTGCCGGTAGAAGTCAGCCCCTGCGAGGAGTGGCTCGCCTCCGTGAAAGGTGAAGGTTACAGGATCGTTCCTGAATTCCCTGAGCCAGGCTACAATGTCTTTGACTGTATCAATGCTCATGATAGGCGAGCCCACATCCGAGCTCCAGCAGTAAGCGCATTTGGAGGGGCAGCCCAAAGTGGGGATAATCATGACGTGAAAGGGCCTTTTCTGTCTGATATTGCGTCTCATCATCTCTCTTGACCTTCTTATGGTGAGAATTGTTGTCTTTTCACTTATAATTCACTGTCTATCCCCTGGTGATCCTCTCTGCACCCACATGAGCTCTCCGCAGAGGGGGAAGCTGCCCCCACATGGCCATTCTGTCGCCCCGGATGACCAGGGCTCCGTCTATTCCCGGCCGGTCCACGGCGAAAAAGCAATCCTGGAGCGGCCCGGCTGCGGTGACGGCATTTCCCAGAGCCGTGGCTGCAGCATCCGCTAAAGCTACATCCTGGGACACGGCCACAGCCGCATCGGCAGAGCCAAAGGATAGGGACGGGCCCACTGTCCCGGAGCTGGTGCAGATGCCGGTGGGCCTCTCCCTGGCCGGCAGTAGGAATGCCAGGTCGCGAATGGGCGAGGGCCCCGCATAGACGCCCACCAGGAGAGGCCGGTCATTCAAAATGCAGATGTCTCCGCCGTTGTCAACCACAGCATAATCTGCGCCCTGCTCCACCATAGCCTGCACGGCAAATCCGGCGATAGCCCCGGCCACAGCCGCCATGGGGCCGATGCCGAAGACTGCGCTGCTCTCTGCCATACGCCTCACAATGGGAAAAGCCTCCTCCTCAGGACACTGCGGATTGGCTGAGAGGTCATAGGGCTCCAGGGTGACCTGAAAGAATGGGTCGCTGCGGATGTACTCCTCGATATAGGAGCGCTGCTCTCTTATGGACTCTTTAGCGGCGTCGATATGGAGGGCCTCTCTGGCAGAGATGGTGACTATGGTCTCTTTGAGCTGGAAATGCTCCCGAATGATCTCAGACATATATTTCAAATTTAATGATTTTAATTCAATGAGCAGCTCAGAGGAGCTGCCCGCCGGCCAGCCCGGCCCTGGCCACAGTCTCCTGCCTGCTCCGCAGCCTCACTATGAGCCTCTCCCCGTACTTTACAGACAACAGCTCCGCAGTCTCGTAGAGCCGGGATAGCTCCGATAGGCCCTGAGATGTGTTGGGCAGGCTGATCTCGTACTCCCGCAGAGGCTCCAGGCGCTGCATTATGCAATCCTGGAGAGCGCTCAGCCCAAATCCCGAAGAGGCTGAGGCCAGGACGGGACAGGGAGCCAGATCCCTGATGCTCTCCTCCTTATCCGCGCTAGACTGCTCATCCAAGCGGTCGCACTTGTTCAGGACGGTCACAATGGGAGCCCTCACATCGCAGTCCCAGAGGGCCTTGTGGGAGGCAGCCAGCTTGCGGCGGAGCAGATCAGGGGGATCGCTCATGTCCGCTACCAGGAGCACCAGGTCCGCCTCCGAGATCTCGGATAGGGTGGAGCGGAAGGCTTTGATGAGAAAGTGGGGCAGGTCGTCTATGAAGCCCACAGTGTCGGTGAGCAGCATCCTCCTCCCTGATATGGACAGGGCCCTGGTGGTGGGAGAGAGCGTTGTGAAGGGCTGATCTTTTGCCTCCACCTGGGATCCGGTGAGGGCATTGAGCAGCGTGGACTTTCCGGCATTGGTGTAGCCGGCCAGGGCCACCAGGTCAAATCCCTGCTCTCGCCTCCTCTTCCTCCTGTCCACCCCGTGGCTCTGCACATCCTGCAGCTCCGCCCGGATCTTGGCCATCCTCCCCCGGATGTCGTGATACATGGATTGCTCATAAGCGCCCGATCCGCGAAATCCGGGCTGCTCTCCACGCTTCTTCAGAGAAAGGGCATTTCTCACCTGAGGCGCATCGTAGCTGAGGCGGGCCAGCTCCACCTGCAGCTTGGCCTCGCGGCTGGAGGCGCGGCTGGCGAAGATCTCCAGGATCAGATTGAAGCGGTCTATGACCGCAACGGGAAACTCGCTCCTGATGTTGTAGACCTGGCCGGGGCTCAGGGGATTGTAGAATATCAGCTTGCCTGGGCCCAGGGCCACTGCCTCTTCTATCTTTCCCCTTCCTATCTGGTAGCGGTGGTCCCTTCCTCTCTTCTGGGATATCTGGGCTACTATCCGGTAGCCGGCTGCCTCCGCCAGGCCGCGCAGCTCTTCCATCTTATGGGGATCGAGGGGCTTATTCTGGCTCTCCCGCAGGAGCAGTACGGCCGTCTTCTCCTCATTCATATCTTAAATCCATTATTGTTGATTCTCATCCTGTTCTATCCCACTGTCCTCGCTTACCGTCATCCTTCTTCCCGCCACTGAAATGTGATGGGCCAGCTCCACTGCCGTCCTCTCGGCTATGGTCTCCGGATACTTGAACTCCCGGCCCAGTATGCTCTTTACCCTCCAGATCTCCAGGTTGTAGAGGTCTCCCGGCTCGGCCACAATTGTTCCGGGCAGACACAGGCAGGCATCGGCTATGAAATCGGCGATGACGTTGAGGTCCAGGGAGCCGGCCTGGCGGGGCAGGAGCCTGACCTCATGGACCTTTTCAATAAAAACAGGAGAGACGCGGAGGGAGACGGCGGCGCAGACCATCTCATAGCGGCCCTGCACCTTATGCCGGCCTGATATATCGATGGCAACGATGTCTATTGATACAGCCCCTTACCTGCCCCATCTTTCATTGACCAGTGCATGCTGCTCCACCACAGCGGAGGCCTCATTTCTATCCAGGCCGGCACCCATGGCGACCTCTATGGCCCGGCTCCGGCTTATGAGGTCACGGGGTGCGTGGCTGTCTGTGTCCACCACCATCTTCGCTCCCGCCAGCTTTGCCATGCGCACCACATGGCCGTTGGTGATATTGTGTCCGGAGCGCGATGTGATCTCCAGGCAGACGCCTCTGTCGCGAGCCATCTCCGCCTCTTCCTGTGTGATAAATCCGGGGTGGGCCAGGATATCCACACCGGCCTCGATGGCCGCCAGGTTGGTGCCGGGCCGGACCGGCTCCACCGGAGTCTCTCCATGCACCACCACGATCTCAGCCCCCAGCTTTCTGGCATAGCCTGCCAGCGGCCCGATCTTGGCGGGATGGACGTGGGTCAGCTCCACTCCCACCAGAATGCGCATATCCAGCACGTCCTCCAGATACTTTATCCTGGAGACGCAGCTTAAGATGTGCTCGATATTGGTGTAGTCGGCATGGTCGGTTATGCCCAGGACCGAATAGCCTATGCTCTCCGCCCGGCGCACCAGTTCCGATGGGATGAGCTCGCCGTCGCTGAATGTGGTATGGGTATGCAGGTCTATCATTCTCATCTCTCCTGGAGGGTCTCAAACTCCTTGACGATCTCCTTTCCCACCACCACCTCGTCTATGCTGTGCACCGCAGCTCCGAAGTTTCTTATTACCTCTTCCACACCCTCATAATCGATGTTCTCACCCTGAATGGTGGCTTTGACCGACTCTGTCTGCTGGTCCACCTCATCCAGGCTGAGATTGACCCCGGAGACGCCCCTCACCTTGGCCAGGGCAGATGCCAGATCTAAAATGGTGGGGACATGCGGCTTCAAAACATCCAGGACCAACCGTCTGATCATAGTATTCATAAGACCAAATCTCTCATCTAGCGCCCCTTTTTCCTGTACTTCATTTTGAGCGATGCGGCGATCCTCTTCAATGCCTCCGATTTGCCGCCTTTTTTTGCCAGCAGTATTCTCCCGGACCTCTCGTCCAGGTGCCAGATCTTGGGATGCTTTTTGTCCCTCTCGATCTCCGGCTTGAAACCGGATTTCAGGGCGGCAGTGATGATCATATCCAGGTTGGGATCGCTGACCGCATCCTCGATCGGGACCATCCTGCCATCCTTCCTGGAGCGCTGCGCATCAAAGTATATGGGCCATATGACGAGCCTGTCCTTATCGGGCATACAATTTGGCCTTGTTTTGCATCCTTAAAGTACTTTATCTTCCACATCCAATTCTTCATTCATGCCGGTCCGGCACGCAAGTCTTTTAGACCTGTTGTATTATATTGACTCGCAGGATAATAGGCGGAGAGCCAATCATGAGCATAGAGACTTATCCCGTTGCCAATGTCGGTGGAAAGGAGATTCCATACGATCCGGAGCAGCTTCGAAGGATCCAGCAGCACCCATGCTTCAGCGAGAAGGCCTGCCATTCCTTTGGCCGGATGCACCTGGCCGTGGCCCCCAAATGCAATATTCAATGCAAGTACTGCGTGCGTGACTTCGACTGCGTGAATGAGTCGCGGCCGGGGGTGACCTCCCAGGTTCTCAATCCCCAAGAGGCCCTGGACCGCGTGGACCAGGTGCTGGAGAAGTACCATTATATCAAGGTGGTAGCGATAGCCGGTCCCGGTGAGCCGCTGGCCAACGAGGAGACATTTGAGACGCTGCGCCTGGTGGGGCAGAAGTATCCCAATGTGATCCTCTGCATCAGCACCAACGGCCTGCTTCTGCCCGACAGGATAGCAGATCTGGACCGCCTCGGCGTCGGCAACATCACTGTTACCATGAATGCCATCGATCCCCAGATCGGCCAGCAGATCTACGACTATGTCAGCTACCAGGGAAAGAGATACGAGGGCCTGGAAGCGGCAACGCTTTTGCGCGACCATCAGCTCAAGGGCATTGAAGAGGCCCTAAAGCTCAAGAAGATCGTCAAGGTCAACACTGTGCTCATCCCCGGCATCAACGACGAGCACGTCTTCGACATCGCCAGGAAGATCAAGTCCATGGGCGTCTTCATTCATAATGTGATGCCCTTAATCCCCCAGTACAAGTTCGCTCACATCCAGCCGCCGTCGCCTGAGGAGAAGCGCCGGATACAGGAGGAGCTGGGAAAGATCATCAAGCAGATGAAGCACTGCCGGCAGTGCCGCTCCGATGCCATAGGCAAGCTCGGCTGCGACGTGCAGCAGGAGTTTCAGAGCAGGACAAGGGAACAGGGATAAAGGAAAAATAGCAGGCCCAAGGCAGGGGTCTGCCTGCGGAGCCGTTCTCTTTTTTTATCGGATTATTTGGATCGAATTGCCCTGTCTCAGTGTTTGAGCATCTTGCTGATGCTGCTCGTGGCACTGGAGATGCTGCTGGAGATGCCGGAGAGCAGGCTCCTGGACTGATTGGGCCCGGCCGGTGCGGAGGGGCTTATTCCTGCGATGGGCGCGGCCTTCTCTGAAGCTGCCACAGCCGGCTTCTTCTCCTTTTTCTTGGAGACGGCATTTCCGTTCTTCATCTGATAATTGCTGTTGCGATCTTTTGGACCCTTGCTCTTCTTTTTCTCTTTTGTCATAGTAACCGGGCTCTCGTTTATGTCAAAATTGATATAGGTTGCGGCCACTTTCCATAAGCGTGATTTCTGCAGTTCCATTCCTATAGCGCCATTCTTTCCGTCAGGCCTTCAGCCTCAATCCCTTTCCTATAGAGAGCGCCTTCTTATATACGGCATGTCCGACGGCCACATCCTGGATGGCCAGGCCAGTGGAGTCGAATACGGTGATATCATCGTCGCTCATCCGGCCCGGCTTCTTGCCGGCCAGGATCTCGCCGATCTGGGCATGGATCATCTCCGGCGAGAGCAGCCCCTGGGAGATGGGAACATTCACCTCTCCGGAGTGCACTGCCTGGGCCATATCGTCGACTACGACCCTGGCCCTGGCGGTGAGTGTGGAGGAGAGTTCCTGTTTTCCTGCCGCGTCGGCTCCGATGGCGTTGATGTGCGTCCCTGGCATTATCCAGGCGTCCTCCACCACCGGCCGGCGGGAGGGGGTGGCGGTGACCAGGATATCGCACCGGCAGGCCTGCTGGCTATTGGATACGATTTCATAATCGCAGTCCAAAAACTGCCGCCCCTCCTGTTCCAGGGAGCGGGAACGGCTCTCCTGGGCGTCAAAGATCAGCACCCTCTCGATCTCAAAGCACCTGGACAGCCCCAACAGTTGCGCTTTCGCCTGCACGCCGGCTCCGATCATGCCCGCCACGCGAGAATCCTTGCGGGCCAGGGCTCTCGCGGCCACGGCTCCGGCGGCGCCGGTGCGCATGGCGGTGATGAATGTCCCACCCATGACCGCCAGGGGAGCGCCGGTCTGGGGTGAGTTGAGTATGATGAGGGCCATTACAGTAGGAAGGCCCCTCTCTGGATTTGCGGCATGGACATTGACGATCTTGACCCCGGCCTGGTCCTGCTCCATCAGATAGGCGGGCATGGTTCGAAGATCGCCGCTATATCTGGAGAAGTTGAGATAAGATTTGGGCGGCATCTCTACCCGGCCCATGCCGTGATCATGAAAAGCCTTCTGCACGGCTGCTATCGCCTCATCCATGGTCAAGAGGGACCGTACCTCTTCTTCGGTGAGCCAGAGTAACTCCATAAAAAACACCTGGCCAGATGGAGGGCGAGAGAGAAGAAATAACCTTTGGGCTTAAAAAGGACCTAAAAAAGAAGAGAACCTGAGCAAAGCAGTATTTTCGCCCATCTCTTCGCAATCGATCAGGCACCGGCAGCAAATTCCCCTTATGCAGCGAAATTATCGCTGTAGTCGCTGACTTCGCCTGCTTCTCCCAGGCCCATGCAGTTACACTGGCCGTTGGCCCAGTAGCATCCTGAACCGCACTTGGCCGTCGGATTGGGTGCGGGATTGAACGGCTCAGGATCGGGTGTCGGCTCCGGAGATGGCTCAGGCTCCGGCATGGTGCAGTCGCACTGGTTGTTTACCCACCGGCAGTTCGTGCTCTTCTCGCACTCCGTCTTCTCTGAATTATCCAGGCCGCGGCAGTAGCAATGTCCGTTTACCCAGTCGCAGGTAGGATTGCTTTCGCATTGCTCTTTCTCTGGATCTACAGGCATTACGCAGTCGCAGTTGTTGTTGACCCAGGTACAGTATGATTTCTTCTCGCACTCCTCTTTGGGCGTGGGATGGGGAGTGGGCTTTATATGTTGAACTGTCCCGTAGACATCGATTATCACGGCGTTGCTGTATCCGCTAGCTGTTGCGGCCAGGCTGCTGTGCCTGCCCGGAGAGTCGGCATAGTACCAGGTGTAGTAGTAGCCGGGATGCTGAACATATCCCAGGCTATATCCCAGGACATATCCGCTGGGATAGATCTCATAGATGGTTACGGGAGAGGCCTGCGGCACATAAATCAGCATTTTTGTCCATGCGCCCCAGGGCATTGTGGCATAGTATGACCAGCTCACAGCCCTCTCAATCCACAATCCCGGCTTATAGGCAGGGAATGTGGCAGTGAAATTTATCCAGGACATATAGTCGCCGTTGTAGTACATGTATCCGGGAGGACTGGTCAGTATGAAAGAAGGCGTGAGCCTCTGCAGCTCGGACCAGATGGGAGCCTGCTCGGTGTAGAAGGCGACATCCTGGCCCGCGAATGCAGAGACGGCATCGGGCGCGTCGGTCTCGATGAAGGAGTCCTGCAGGCTGGCGGAAGGCACTATAATGCTGAATTCCTGGCGGGTCATATTCGATGCATTGATGTCTCCGGATTGGTCCATTCCTCCCATAGCTAAGCTGCATAGCAGGAGTGCGGCTGCGGCAATCCGAAATAGCAGGCGTTCGGCTGACATATCACTCACTTGATTTCTCTTTTCATTTTATTACTGTCATCTCGATGGTCCAGCGCGTGATGATTGGATTTCCAGAGCTGGATTCAAAGTAAATCGAGATCAATCGATGGAGATCTTTGATACTTATTTATCGTCTCCGCTATGCTTTGTCCATCCTTTACTTATAAATTTTTTTGTACTAACGGGACAAAATAAGGTGAAGTGCCGATCCCAGCAGCAGGGCTGCCACCAGACGCAGGGCAACCGATTTGACCGTGCCCGTTATCCCCAGCTCTCTGAGCATGACCATGAACGTGGCAACGCAGGGAAAATACATGGCCAGCACCACAGAGGCGATCACAAGCTGCACCCCTGACATATCCAGAGGAGCGAACATGCCGATGCCCAGATCCTTTCTCAGAAAGCCAATGATCAGGGCAGTGGCCGCGTCGCTGGGCAGTCCCAGCAGCCCGGAGACCACCGGGCGCATCATCTCTCCGATTCTGTGCATCAGGCCGGATAGGTAGAAGAAGTTCATGACCAGCATGCCCAGGGCGATGTAAGGCACAGCCTCCTTTAAAAATTCGCGAATGCGGATGAACGTCTTTTTGAGCAGAGAGCCCAGGTCAGGCATGCGGTAGGGCGGGATCTCCAGGAAGATCTCCGGAGACTCTCCGCCAATGTATTTGTGAAGGAGCAGGCCGGTGGCTGCAAATGCAAAGAAGAGGGAGAGGTAGACGGCCAGAATATAGCTCAGGCCGTAGGGAGCCAGCATCCCGAAGATCATGTCCGTCTGGGAGGCGCAGGGGATGGCCATGGTCATGAGCGTGGCTGCCAGGTACCTCTGCTTGGGAGACTCCAGTATGCGCACGGAGAGCACAGCCGGCACGCTGCAGCCCATGCCCAGCACACAGGGCAGTATGGCCGCCCCGTGCAGCCCGATCTTATGCATGAAGGCATCCAGGATGATGCTCAGCCTGGGCAGGTAGCCGATGTCCTCCAGTACTCCCAGCACCAGATAAAAGGGTATGAGGAAGGGCAGGACCACACCCAGGGGAATGTACAGTCCGGTGGTGAGAATTCCGAAGGACTTGAGCAGATCGGGGGAGCTGCCAATCAATATCTCACGGAAGAGATGGGAATTTATGTGGCTGGTCACCAGTTCGGTGGCGAAATTGGAGTAGGCCAGAAATATGGGATCTGTGATCTTTTCTATGAGCATCTCCCCGGCCTCGATCACCAGGGTAAATGAGAGATAGAGCACCAGAATGGCAATGGGAATTCCGGTGAGGGGCTTGATGGATATGTCCTCCAGCTTATCGAAGAGGGATGGGTGGCGGTGTCTGACCTTCTGCGTTCTGGATGCGATCTCGCCGATGCGTGCCCACCTCTGATCAGCAGATTGCAGATGCATGGCCGGAGGCGTCCGGGCCGAAGAGAGGGCGTTGACCAGGTCGAAGATCCCCTGGCCGCTCACGGCCACGGTGGGAATCACAGAGACCCCCAGATACTTTTCCAGGGCAGGAACATCGATCTCAATGCCCTTCTTCGTGGCGACATCCCAGAGGTTGAGGGCGATGACGGTGGGCAGCCCTCTCTCCAGTATCTGCAATGTCAGGTTGAGGTTTCTCTCCAGGTTGGTGGCATCGATTACGTTGACCACCACATCAGCTCCCCGGGACAATATCTGACTGCTGACCTCCTCCACCTTGGAGGACGGGTCCAGGGAGTAGACGCCTGGAGCATCGATCAGGGTGGCCATCTCCTCTCTGAGCTTCATCCGTCCCTCTGTGTACTCCACGGTTGTGCCCGGATAATTGGCGGAGATGACCTCGATTCCCGTCAGCCGTGAGAAGATGACGCTCTTTCCCACATTGGGATTTCCCATGAGAAGTATCTTCAATTTCGGCAAGCCTCTCTTTATATAAAAATTGATTTCTAAAAAGGTTTAAAAATTGGGGAGGGCGGCAAGGATCACCGCCTCTGCATCATGCCCTTGACCTGCCTCTGCAGATTGTCCAGCTCTCCTTTGCTGTAGAGATAGTATCCGGCTCCGATGGCAATGAGCAGCACCAGTATCAGGGCGATGAGCCAGGCTTTGCTCTCCGCCTTCTCCACATTGATGCTCTTGCTCTGCTCATCGACTGAGAATCTGGTCAGCCCTGTTGCATCGGGCTTGAAGGCAAAGCTGACTGTCGAGTTTTCGCCGCCCTTGAGTGTGGCGTTCTTGCTCTGCACGACTGTGTCGTTTACCTTCAGCTCCAGAAGCCGGGTATCCTCGCTGCTGCCTGTATTCTCCACGCTGGCCGAGATCTTCATCTCCGATCCCACATAGGCCTTCTCCGGCAGTGTCAGGCCGGTGACCTTCAGCGGTGAGATGACTGTGATATCCCGGCTGGCCGGGTCGAAGCCTTCCATCTCTGCCTTGAGGGTATGCATTCCTGTGGCATTGGCTGCGTATGTCAGCGATCCTTTGCTGTCGGTGCTGCCCAGGCTCTCCTCGTCCAGATAGACGGCCGCTGCCGCAACTGGGGTCTGGTTTATGCCCTCCACTACGGATATCAGGAAGTTCTCTCCCTTGACCACCTCTGCCGGGGCATTGAGGGTCAGCTTGCCGGTTAGAGTGGCATTGGCCTTCTCGTAGGCCGACAGAGAGGATGCTTCTTCTGCCGTCCTCACCACCAGGCTTCCCGTTCCATCGTTATAGCCGGTCTTCTTGGCCAGCACCGAGAAGGTGCCGACTTCGTCCGGAGTATAGCTCAGTGAACCGGTGGCGTCCGTGGTTCCGATGGGGATGGAATTGATTGAGATCTTCACCCCGGAGAGGGCTTCTATGCCGTACTTGACGCTGAAGGTGACAGCAGTGTCAACCACTGCCCCCGGGATGGTGAGGGTCATATCCGCTCCCTCTCCCGCCTTCATGGCTACGGGTGCAGTCAGCCTGTCAGCGCTGTCGGCGACCTTGAACTTCAGATTGTCCATGATCTCGATGGTCTTGTCCCTGGAGAGGCTGATGGAGCCGTCATTCTGCATTTCAATGCCGTCATCGCCCAGGCCTTCTACCTTCATCTTGCCGTGGACCTCTCCCTCCTCCACCGACTCCGGGCTGTCGGATATCTGGAATATGGCATCTACAGTGGCCAGGTCGGATTCGGTGCTCTTGAAGACGCTCTCCAGATGCACAGCGATTATGGGCACATCCGTCTCTGAGCCTATATCCACCTTGTACAGGTAGCTGGAAGCCCTGTCCTCTGCATCGCTGGATGGCGTCACGACTTTGCTGTCCACCTCTTCCCCGTCTTTGGCCAGGGCCAGGTAGACCTTATTTCCATTGAGGTCCACCTGCTTGATGCGCAGATCATAGCCCTCTTCCAATGACAGAACCGATCCGCTGGCGATGGTCTGGCTGTCGTCGTCGTCGATCAGGACCTTTCTCAGCTCGCCCTCATTTATGGCGCTGGCCTCGTCTGCGAACTTGGTGAGGTTGTTGTATCCTGCAAAATACTTGCCAGCCATGAAGCCGATGACGTCGTACTCGCCCCAGGAATCGTATTCGAATTCAACCGACTGCGGTCTGGTCTTATAGGTCAGATCGCCTTCTTCGATCTTGGTCCCGCCGCTTATGATGGCCTTCAGCTCTTCAGTTCCCACGTTGTCGTCGATATCGTAGTAGAAGCCTTCAAAGTTGTAGGGGGTCCAGGTGAACTCGTCGACCTCGGACGGATCGATCACTGTGCCTCTGACCTCCTGGGGCCCCGCTCTCTCCACCACCGGTGCAAAGCGCAGCTCCTCGGCATCGGCTACAATGAATCCAACATCTCCGAAGATCTCGGTTGTGCTTCCCTTTCGCAGGGTCAGGGTGTTGTCGTTTTCCATCTCCACGCCCTCGTCCGAGACATCGGTGACCTTCATCTTCTCGTACTCGTCACCGTTCTCCACAGAGGCGTAGGTATCAGATAACTGGAAGAGGCCGTCCACAGTCACCAGGGCTGATTCGGTGCTGGCAAAGACATTGGAGATGTGAGCCATGATGATGGGCACATCTTCGCCTGAGATCTCCACTTCGTACTCGTAGGTGCTGCTCTTCATGCTGCTCTCAGGGGAGACCACCTTGCTGTCGATCTCCTCGCCATCCTTGGACAGGCCCAGGTAGACCTTGTTTCCGTCGATATCTATCTGCTTGATCTGCAGCTCGTATCCTTCTTCCAGGGTCAGAACAGAGCCTGTCTGGATGGTGCTCTCGTCATCACTATCTATCAGCACCTTTCTTAGCTGTCCCTCATTGAGCAGGCTGACATTCTGATTAAAGAGGCTCTCTTCGTCCTCATTCTCAATATATCCTGCGAAGTACTTGTCCGCCATAAAGCCTATTACCTGATATGTCCCCCAATCGCCGAATTCAAAATCCAATTCTTTGGATTTCGTCCGGTAGGTGAGCATTCCTTCATCCACAGTTCTGCTATTTCCGTCCAGATCTATGGTCAGCTCTTCTGTGCCCACGTTATTTTCCATATCATAGAAGAAGCCTGAGAAGATCCTGTAGTCCCAGGTATAAGGATCAGGGTCTCCCTCGGTCCAGATGCGGTTGGTTGCCGCTTCGTTCTCTTCCTCATCAGTCTCTTCTTCTGATGCTGCCTCATCAGCGGGTTGCACATCTTCGGGGGGCTGCTCATCCTCGGTTGCATTTAGAGAGGCATTATCAACCGAGACAGATTCCTCGGTGGCGTTGGCTGATACCGCAGTGCCTAGAGCTACATCTTCCGGAGGAGTCACTGTGCTCTCCTCCTGAGATGTCGCGGCTGTCTCATCTGCGGCGGCGGCCTGGACCGTCTGGTCTGCGGCGGTGTCGCTGGAGGCAGATGTCTCTTCGGTCTGGATCGTATCCGGTGTCACTGTGGCTTCTTGGGTAGAGGCAGCCTCTGCCGTGGCAGCGCTCTCTGTAACCTCGCTCTCGTCTGCCGCACTCTGCACATTCTGCGCCTCAGTTGCAGCGGCAGAACTCTGCGCGGATGCCGGCTCTGATGCCGACTCGGATGTCGACTCTGATGCCGGCTGGCTGGATGAGCCCAGAGGTTTGAGACCTCTATTTCTGGATGACATCTTTTCGGCTGAAATGGTATCTGCCTTTGAGCTTTCTGAAACTGCACTGCTGCTAATGGTTTGGGCTGCCCCCTGGTCAGTGCCCTCGCTGGCTGATGCCGAGCCGGAATCTGCCTGGGTGCTTTGCGCCAATACGCTAATGGGCAGAGCTGCAGCTATTACCAAGAGAAGCAGACAGACTCCACCGACCCTGATATGATCCATAGATCTCCTCCAATACCTGATTTGCGAATGACCTGTAACTCAATTTATAGTTATTTATATTTATTGATTCTGCGGCTGCATGGCAAGCCGTTCGCACATCCGTTGCCCTGCAAGATGTACTTTTCGTTTATAAATGTGATCAAAAAGAATTTGTTCGGAATCCGCCTTACTTGGGCGGAACCACGTAATTCCAGCGCCAGACCTTAAAACTGGCCAGCAGTATGCCCAGGAAGATTGCCAGTACCAATAGACTCTGCAGCCATTCAACAATAGTAATCGCGTCCATTTCCTACACCAAAGGCAAGCATTATCTTTTATCTGATAAAGGTTTTGGTTTTTAGGGCATCGATGCAAAAGATGATATGGGGTGAATGCAACTTTGCCGGAGATATGTGGCGAGGCTAAAGATGCTGAATGTGACATTTCTGGGAACAGCCGGATCTCTGCCCACTCCGGACAGAAATCCCTCTGCCGTACTGGTAAACCGCGAGGGAGAAATGATGCTCTTCGACTGCGGAGAGGGCACGCAGAGGCAGATGATGAGGGCCAGGACGGGCATGATGAGGCTCAATTACATCTTTCTCACCCACCTGCATGCCGATCACATACTGGGCATCCCCGGTCTCCTGGAGACACTGGCTTTCCAGGGGCGCGAGGAGCCGATCACCATAGCCGGTCCCGTGCACACCGCCCGCCTGGTGGAGTGCTTCAAGTCCGTCTGCTATTTCTCCAGGAACTTTGAAGTGAAAGCAGTTGAGATGCAGCCGGGAGACGCATTGAGGATGAAAGGCTATGCCGTCAGTGCCGTCTCTACCCTTCATAGCGTACCGAGCATCGGCTTTGTTTTGGAGGAGGACCCACGGCCGGGCAGGTTCGACCGCGACGCCGCTGTATCACTGGGCGTGCCCCCCGGACCTCTCTTCGGAAGGCTACAACATGGCCATGAGGTCGATGTAGATGGCAGGACAGTACAGCCCGGTCAGGTCATGGGCCCGCCCCGGCCGGGAAGGAAGATAGTCTACACCGGGGACACCAGGCCCTGCAAGTCGGTGCAGATGGCGGCGAGCGGAGCGGACCTGCTCATCCACGATTGCGCATTGGCTGGCGATATGGCTGATTGGGCTAAAGAGACCAGGCACAGCACGGCAGCAGAGGCGGCGGAGATCGCCAGGGGTGCCGGTGTGGGAAAGCTGGTCCTGACCCACATAAGCTCACGCTACTCCGAGGACACCTCAGTGCTCCTCAAAGAGGCCCGGTCCATATTCGAGAGGACTGTCGTTGCCGAGGATATGATGTCTCTGGATATCAGGCTCAGGGATGAGTGAGTGCCGTGTCCTTTCCACTCTTATCTCCTGAGGTTATATCCTGAATCCCCTTTTTCTCTCTCTTCCTGCACCGCCTTCAAGAGCAGTTTAGAAAGTTCGTCTTCCCTGCCGATGAGGGAGATATCCAGCGACTGCATGGCACAGTCGAGCATCTCCCTGGTATGGTCAAGGTCGATGCCCCTGCTCTCCACCTCAATTCCCCGGCTGTAGAGGCAATCGATTTCATCTGCAGGGAGGCCCAGGGCGGACGCGGCAGAGATGGCCCTGCCAAACATCTCCATGTCTATGTAGTACTTCAGGCCGTCCCGGTAGATCTGTTCGGATTGCTCCGGCCTTCCCGCGTTTTTGGCAATCAATGCCGCCCAGAGGTAATCGCCGGACTGGATCAGTATGGATATGGCCCTGTCGGTCAGTCCATTTTCTCTGGCCAAAACCACGGCATATTCAGTCTCGCCCGCTTTTGCCAGCACCTCAATCCCCTCATCTACAACATCGGCGGGAAGCTTCTTCAGATTCTCTACGAGATAGGATACCTTCTGCTCGAAGGTCATCCTCTGGAATTGTTCGCTCAAATTCAGATCCCCGCCATTGGGAAGGCCGCCAATCAGATAAGCCTTTGGGGCGGGCCAAGATAAATAATTCGTTTCATAAAATCAGTCCATATCTGCAAAAAGATATATAGTATTATCTTATTTTGGACATAGGAAGGATGTTTGCGTTTGCAGGCGTATGCCGGCAGGTACGCAGGCAGGTATGCGGACAGGAGGAGTTGACTGATGACGGGAGGGCAGGCGGGATGGATATATGATGAGTCCCTGTCTTTATTGAAGGAGATGGGGCACATCAGCCGGCTCGACAGGCTTCTTGCAGAGGAGAATATCGATGACCGCATGACAAGAATCGATGTGAGAAGCTCCGGGCTGGAGACAGTTGACGCCGTTCACTGCCTGCTGGACAGGAAGAGGACGTTTGCTCTGCTAGAGGCCGTAGAGCGGTACGCGAGGCCGGGAGACGTGGTGGTGGAGGCGGGCCTCGGCACGGGAATCCTGGCGGCGATGGCCGCCGGCATGGGAGCTGAGGTCTATGGAATTGAGATAAACGATGAGACGCTCGCCCTGGCTGAAAAGCTCTGCGGCGCACTTGCCGGGAAGGAATTCTTCCAGCCTGAGAATCTGCATTTGATCGGAGCTGATGCCTCGGCATGGCAGCCGGAGAGGCCCGTCGACCTGATCATCAGCGAGAACATCTATGCAGGCATGTTCTATGAGATGCAGATTCCCATAGTCAACAATCTTCTGCAGTACAGGAGCTCTCGGTGTCGCAGCCTACCGGAGGCATTGGAGTCGTTTGTAATACTGGCGGAGGTGAAGGGGCCGGAGCAGAAGGGCCACGGCCAGTCTTTCTCTCCATCCGATGCAGAGGGCCGGATCTATCAGTGGCGGGAGCTCTCCGAACCGGTTTTGTATGATCAGGTCGACTTTAGGCGGAGAAATGATGCCAGATGCTCAGCCGATCTGAAATTGCAGGCGACGGGGTCCGGATCTGTCAACTCTTTGCTCATTTACAGCCCGGTTAAAGTGGCGGAGGGAATTGTCCTGAGAAGGCAGGACATGATCTTCATGGGTGAGGATATCTTCGTGGTGATCGATCCGCCCCTGGCTGTGGACGGGGGCTGCTGGATCCGGCTCAGGATGGATTATGAAAGGGGCGGAAAGCCGGAATCGGGAAGCTATCGACTGGAAAGATTTAATTGAAATCGAGGCCTCATTCATGCGCGAAATGCAACTGCTGCTTCTATTCCTGCCCGCGGCTGTCCTGGCACACTGGGCCGGCATGAGCGGCATCATCGTCTTTGCCGCTTCAGCCCTGGCCATAATTCCCCTTGCCAGGCTGCTGGGCGAGGCTACAGAGGCCATGGCTGAGAAGACCGGACCGCGCATAGGCGGGCTTCTCAATGCCACATTCGGAAATGCCGCTGAGCTGATCATCACCCTCTCCGCCATCCGGGCCGGCCAGATTCAGTTGGTTTTGGCTTCACTCACCGGCTCGATTCTGGGAAACCTTCTCCTGGTGCTGGGCTTTGCCATGCTCATGGGTGGCCTGAAGAACGGCCCTGCCTGTCCATTCCTGGAGCCCGGGCTGGGCGGCAGGTGTCATCGGCCTGTCCATGGCCGGCATCGCCCTGATGAGCGAGCTTCTGGTGGCATCGGTGGAGGCGGTCACTGATACCATGGGCCTGACCCCTTTCTTTGTGGGCATAATAATCGTGCCCATAATCGGAAACGTGGCTGAGCACTTGGTCTCAGTGCAGGCTGCCATGCAGAATAAGATGGACCTCTCCCTCTCCATCGCCCTCGGCTCCAGTTTGCAGATCGCCCTCTTTGTAACCCCGGTTCTGGTCTTTGCCTCGCTGATCCTGGTCTCACTGGACGGGGAGTCAAACTGGCTGGAGGGGGCAATGCTCCTCGCTGTTTATGGAATACTGGGACTGGCATTCTTCTTTTTGCCCCTGAAGCTATAGAAAAAAGAAAAACCGGGCTCAAATGACATTAAAGTCTATGGAGCAATGGATTGGCCAGAAGGGCATTCAGGCCTTTCATACCAATTGTATAGATTGACGTGAATAAATCGTAGCTCTGATGAGGGAAGCATATTATTGCGGAAGATGCAAAGAGGATGCCCAACGCCAATAGTGCTGGCTTTATGTGGTTATTCCGGCCTTTAAGCTCCTTGATGATTCTGTTTGTCTCGCAAAGATTCTCCTGCAAATTTGCAAATTGCTCCCTATGGGCGGAAGAGCTATTCTCAAATTCCCGCAAACGCTCTTCCAGAGCATTTATTTTATCTTCCAGCCTTTGCTGTGTATCCGATTCGAATTCAAGCCTGGAAAGCACCCTCGCGCTCTCCGTATTTGGCCACTGTGAGTCTCTCCTGGAAATGCCGCTCCCTCCGGGAATTTATCATTGCCATATACTTTAGTTATATCTATATAAAGTTATTCCTTTTTTATTCTTTTCACATGATACATCCAGCCAGATTTGCGATATTGATACTGTACCAGGCAGACCATGGACACGTTCTCTTATCTATAAAAAATTTCTAAGTTCGAATATCTCTGCAGATAGATCTCTTTTATGATTCAGTCTATTGCTATTGTTATCATCAAAAAGTGCATTACAACAAAAAGAATTTATATGAAGAGATGCCATAACAGTATATCAAAATAAATTAAGTATTAATTTGATCGGGGTAAGAGAATGGCTAAGAAGTCTGGAAATAGCTCCGGGCAGAGTTCCTCCTCTCTGCAGGACAAAGCCCTTGACCTCATCGGCTCGCAGGAGAGCGGCCTGTTTCAGTCCGAGCTGCGTCGCATGCTGTCCGTGGACAGCAGCCGCTGCTCCAAGATTGTGGGCAGGCTGCGAGGCTGTGGGCTGGTCAGCCGGGAGAAGGTCCCGGCCAGCTCTACATATCTGCTCAAGCTGGTGCAGCCTGCTGCCAGTCTGGACTATCCTCTGCCGAGCGGCACTCACATCGATAGCTACTTAACTGAGATCTATCTGCTCTACCTTACGCGCGGCATATCCGGATAGCCCGGGCGGGACTCAGGCGGGTCTGCATGTTCTGCATAGTCTGTATGCATAGTCTGCATGGTTACGCACGCACGGAAAGAATTATGCCGCAGTAGCAGAGGGCTTGATGCTTTGAAGGCATACTGGGAGATACTGCGGCCTTTCAACTGCGCCATGGCGGCAGTGGCGGCCATCATTGGCCTGGCCATAGCCGGCGGCCTGGAGCCTGCAGCGACAGCGCTCATATTTCTCACCGTCTTCCTGATCACCGGGGCGGGAAATGCGGTCAACGACTACTACGACCGGCAGATCGACGCCATAAACAGGCCGGGCCGGCCTATCCCCAGCGGCAGGATAGCCCCCCGCACGGCTCTGCACTACTCGCTGGCCCTTTTTGCAGCTGGATGTCTGCTGGCGGGGCTGGTGAATGCCATTTGCATGATTGTGGCAGCCTTCAACTCGACGCTGCTCTTCCTCTATGCCAGAAAACTCAAGGCTACGCCCCTGGCGGGCAACATCTGCGTCGCCTTTCTCACCGGATCGACATTCCTCTTCGGCGGTGCGGCTGCCGGGACGGCGGGCCTGATGGCCAACCGCATCCCCTTCGCCCTCTCCTTTTTGATCAGCATGAGCCGGGAGATCGCCAAGGACATCGAGGACATGGCCGGCGACATCGCCGGGGGGGCGAGAACGCTGCCCATCATCGCCGGCGAGAGGGCTTCGGCTGGCCTTGCAGCGGCCTTCGCCCTGGCGGCGGTGGCGTCAAGCTTCTTTGCTCCCTTCGGGCGGATGTATCTGATAATAGTAGTAGTGGCAGACCTGTTCTTCATGATCTCCGTATGGATGATCGTTAAGGGCGACGCCAGCGGGGCGCAGAAGGCGCTCAAGAAGGGAATGGCGGTGGCGCTGGTGGGGTTTCTGGCGGGGGCAGGGGCGTTTTTCCTTTCGGATTTCTGATAACGACATGAGCACGTTCAAATTCAAACTTTTTCGAGCAATAGGCTGCATATCCGGTCCAAAAGATGCAGATGATTCTGAGCAGGTGCGAAATACCATAAGCAATTTTTATTAATAGGATAAATTAAAAAATCTCGATATAAGATGATAGAAAAGCCATGCGGCCTATCTATCAATATAATTGTCTCTACTGTTTCTCTACCTGGTCGGCCTTGGGGCCTTTCTCACCATCGATTGCATTAAAGCTTACCTTATCACCCTCATCAATGGTGACTTCGGGCTTCAAACCAGTTCCATGTACAAAATAGTCCTTTCCATCGTCGCCTGCAATAAATCCAAAGTTCTTTACTCTGTTGAAAAACTTCACTGTTCCTGTTACCATTTTAATTTCTCCAATATATTCAGTAGCGTGGCGCTATACTACTTAAAGCTGCCGGAGACAGGGACAGATGGATATGGCTAGAAAAGGGATCTCTGAAAGTCCGGGATGGCAAAGGCGGAAAGACTGCTGTGGTCTATGTCTACCGATGATGCAGCGGAAATCCTTCGTAATTGAATGGCTATTATAGCTGACCAAGAGAACAGAGATTCATCGCCTTGTGACTTACTACAAGGAGAAGGCCGGGATAGCTAAGAAGGGAGGCGCTCATGTGCTTTTTCGGCATACCCCGGCGTCCCTCATGGTTCAAAACGGCTGCAATCTCCTAGCCATCCAGCACGTATTGAGGCATAACGATATAAATACGAGCATGAGGTATTTGCATTTGGCGGGTTTTGTTCATTTTTTTATAAAGTTCATGACGAAAGGAAGCTGTGATAAATAGCGAAGAACCAGGGCTATGATCTCTTCATCGGCTGAAGATATCATTCTAACCTTTGCTCCAACGTCTTGAGATCACTGCTCCTGATCAGAATTGAGGTAACACCGGCCTCTTCAGCATGATGAGGGCTTTGCATTTTTCGTGGGTCTCCTGCTCTCTGCAATAGGCCTCTTTGGAGAGCGAGCGGAGTGGCTTGAAGATGCTCTTTACTATGACGGATGTATCCAAAACAGCCCTAATCATAGTATCTTCTTGTCCGCGTCTCTTTCAGGACGGCATCGATGTCTTCCCTGGCTTCAGGCTCTCCCAGATCGTCCAGAAGATCGCTGAAGCTCTCGTGAATGGTAATGCTGACAAGGGCTTTATTGGGAAGGTTCAGGTTCCCGATAGGCTTGAGCACATTATTCTCATAAATGGCTTTTATTTTCATATTAGACACCGGATATTTGGATGATTGCGATTACTGACAGGTATATGACCATGATCAATATTTAGAACTGCCGATCATAGTTGATAGTGAAAGAGCCAAATGCTCCTGGGCCGGCCCGATGTCGCCGGTCAAGCGGCGAAGGCCAGGAGGAACGCGGTCTGTGGGTCCTGGGGATGGCGCTCTATGGACCGGCGCAGGTAGCAGAGAGCCGGCAGGCTGCCGCCCTCCTGGCCGAAGAGGCGCCCAGATTCTTGGAGGACTACGGGACGCATGGAATCCGCGGCCAGGGCTCGCACGGCGCACTGCCTGGCGCGCAGCAGGCCGACAGCCAGGAAGAGATCTGGAGGAACGGGGACAGGCAGCAGATACCGGCCTTCAGCTCGCATCTGCCATCTCACGTAGCTCATTCCTGGCCAGGCCGTACAGGTCCTCGGCTGCCTCCATCTCTAGCCCGCATGCTTGGCTCCTCGTTGCAATGGCCAGGTCTATGGGGTAGCAGAGCTGGCCGCAGGGCATTATGTTGTCCGGCTTGGTGGCGCAGGCTGCTATGACCACCGGCGCTGCCGCCACCTGGGTCTGGCCCATTGCCGCCTCCGCCAGCCTGCGGCGCTTCTCGCCGTCTCTGACCACAATGACAGAAATAGCAATGGCAGAGGAAAGCTTTGTAGCAGAGCAGAATTCCGCTTCGAATCGCCCCTACATCGAGCCCCCGCCCCGGATGATGCGCAGCCCCGCACGCGCCGGCAGAAGCATGAAGCCGGGCGGACGACTGCCGTGCAGGAGTGTACCGATTGAGTGCATTTCAACCTCTGGATCTCTCCGCTTTCTATCTATGCCGGAAAGCTGCCGCCTATCCAGCCCCTAGACGAAAATCGCGGCCGTGCCAATGGCGGACGCACGCTAGCTTGCTGAGCGAGGGTGCATAGCCTCTCCGGCGGGAGGGAAGATGGCTACTGCGAGGCTATGCCCACCACGAGAATGTTTCAAGTATTGGCCAGAACCGGCTCCACTTTTTTCAGATATCTCTCCAGACTCTCCTCGCACTCCTCCCAGGTAGCATCCACCTGCATCTCCTGCATTATCTCCTGGAGCTGCTCCTTGACCTCCGGCCATGAATACTTGTCTTGCCGCCGACAGAGTTCGGTCATGAGGCGAAGGGTGGGGATCAGGGCCTTTTTGAACTTGGAGCGGACGAATTCCATAAAATGGTTCCCCATATCTATAGTGAGATAGGACCTCAATTCATCCAGGAGCTGATATTGGGTGGTGCATGGATCTTGATAGGGATCGGCGATCTCCTGGCCGAACTTTTCCGAGAGGCTCCGGTAGACCTCCTGGAAGATCCCATCGATATAATCCCTGGAGTAAGCCGGCTCATTTATCTCTGCCGCCAGACTGTAGCCGACCAGCCGGCAGCGGAGGAGCTGTATTTTAATCTCATTTAAGGGCAGATAGGCATCAATTTTGTGCACATAATCCTCAAGGGTCACCAGACGCTTATGTGGTTCGAAGGTAACAGGCATATCAACACTCCATCACAATTAATAATTAGATATGCCCTTAAAATAGTTATGTTTTTCTCTAAATCGATCTCTCTGACACTATGCTGATTCCTGCATCCTTGATCTTGTTCTTTCTGGCAACATTGAGCAGCATGGGCGTCAGGCTCTCTGCCAGGGCAGATGTCTCCAAAGCGCCAAGCTTCAATGGCCGCAGGTTCTTGATCTCCCTGGCCAGGCCGGCTACGGTCTCCACGGCCTCCAGGTCATCGCCGCTTAAAAAGACGTCACCCTTCAGCTCTCTTGCCCTGTCCTGCAAGGGTGCGGCGGCAATGGTATGAAAGCCCGAGATGACCTTTGTGCTCTCTGGCAGAAGGGACCTGGCCAGGAGAGCAGCGCTGCCCTGGGCCGGTGGAGTGAACTGGAAGACTTTGCCGTTATAGGTCATGGGAACCACAGGGCTGATGACGATCTGATTGACATAAGAGCCTTTCAAGTCGGCGGTCACAGATGGGACATGCTCGAAGGGAACGCAGAGCACAACCACATCCGCTCCGGCAATAGCCCGCCCATTTTCTGCGCTGCTGATGCGTGCCCTCTGATCAGAATTAAGCATCTGCTGTACTGCTTTGGCGCCATCAGCGGCTTTCTCGGCCTTTCGTGAGCCTATGATGATCTCATGACCTGCTGCCCAGCGGACGGCAAATCCCGTCCCGATATCCCCAGTTCCACCTACAAGAGCGATCTTCATGGCCACGGCCTCGGAGGAAAATGAGTGCCTATCTGATATTATTTATAGATTTTGCAGTGGCACTATTCGTTTCCTCAATATCATCTTCTGATGATTGCTGTATTATTTTCATATATATTAATGCAATCCCATATCTGCATAAGAAAAAAGTGCACCAGGAAAAAAAGGAGCGAGGCTTCAGTATTCATCTCGATAACCGAGCTTATCTGCCAGTTGCATGGCATAATCTTCTCCTGCTGAGCTGAAGACATAGTCCGGCCCGGTGATCTCTATCATTCCCATTCCTCACACTCATTTAATAAATCCATTTCCCTGCTCATTTGCCTATAGAATGAGAAGATGGCATGTTCCTGCATTTGACAGTCCAAATCTGAGATTGTAGAGTCTTAGATTATACAGTCCCGGATAGAAAAGAATAATAACCCATGCCCCGCTTACCCCTATCCTCAATAAGCCCGGAGACACTATGATTCGCGTCATATCCCTGGACATGGACGGCACCCTGATGAAGTCAGGATTTGTGGATAAGGTCTGGATGGAGGGCATGCCCATGCTCTACGCCGAAAAAAGCGGGGTTGAATTTGCTCTTGCCAAAGAGTTCGTCATGGGCGAGTACATGAAGATCGGCAGCGACCGGCTGGAGTGGTACGACCTCGCCTACTGGATCGACAAATTCGGGCTCAAGATCGGCAAAGACGAACTGCTACAGATGTATGAGGACGATATCGAGCCCTATCCTGAGGTGCAGGAGGTCCTGGACCTGCTCCGCGACAGTTATGCACTGGTCGTCACCTCCAACGCCGCCCGGGAGTTCATAGACATCGAGCTGGACGGGCTGGCGGACTACTTCCAGGAGACATTCTCTGCCACATCCGACTTCCGGGAGGTAAAGAAGTCTCCCCTCATCTACGGAGCCATCTGCGCTCACATGGGAGTGCTGCCATTCGAGATGCTGCATATCGGCGACCACTACCACTACGATTATGAGTCTCCCCTCCAGGCGGGCCTTGATGCCCTCTTTTTGGACCGCAAAGGAGAGCGCTCCGGGCGCGAGGTGGTGGGCGACCTGAGAGAGGCGGTGGAGCTCATCGATGGCTGCATCTGACAATAGACTGCAGATTGAATGCAGATTTGCACAAGCTGATTCGCATGAAGAAAGATACGAGATTGATACTGGCCCTTGACCTGACCGACCGGGAGAGGGCCCTCTCCCTGGCCAGAGAACTGGATGGCCTCTTCGACGCCATCAAGGTCGGCTATCCCCTCATCCTCCGCGCCGGCCTGGACGTCGTGGGCGAGATATCAAAAGTCTCACCGGTAATCGCTGATCTGAAGGTGGCTGACATACCCAATACCAACCGGCTCATCTGCGATGCCGTGCTGGATGCGGGTGCCTCGGCAGTGATCGCCCAGGCCTTCCCTGGCAGGGACTCTCTCATAGCCTGTGCCAGCAGCGCCAACGAGCATGGTTCAGAGCTCTTTGTGGTCACGGAGATGAGCCACCCCGGAGCCAAGATGTTCATGGCCCCCCAGGCGGAGGAGATGGCAAGGCTGGCGGCGGAGGTGGGCGCAGCCGGTGTGGTGGCCCCCGCCACCCGACCGGATAGGATCAGGCTCATCCGCTCCATCATCGGCGAGATGCTCATCATCTCTCCGGGCGTGGGCGCTCAGGGAGGCTCGCCGGCAGAGGCCTTGCAGGCAGGGGCCGATTATCTGATAGTGGGCCGCTCCGTCTATGGGTCGGAGGACCCGGCGAGGGCAGCCCAGGAGCTTCTCTCTTCCCTTCAGCCCTGAGGATGGCTCTTTGCTCAGGTAAGCCTCGTTGGCTATTCGTTCCTGGCAGAAGGTTATCTCCCAAAACCTTCCTATATTTAAAAAAATAACCTATTATCATGATAATCGCTGATTTTGCCGTCGTTCCCATGGGAGTTGGAGCGAGCGCCTCCAATTATGTAGAGGCTGCTTATCAGGTGCTTCGCGAGGCCGGGGTAAGGTTTGTTCCCGGTCCCATGTCTACTGCCGTCGAGGCGGAAAGCTTTGCTGAGATCTTTGCTGTCATCGAAGAGATAAATGAGAAGCTTGCGGAAATGGGCGTCCCCAGGATAATAACCACCGTGCGTATCGACTTCCGGCAGGATAAAGAGATCTCAATACTGTCAAAGATGAGCCATTTTAAAGAACATAACCTGCCCGCAGATGGCTGAAGGCTCAGGAAACAATTTGCTATTATTATAGTAATAATATCATGAGCATCAACGAGTTTATCTATACGCAATAGTGTAACTTTTTGGCTTGATTGGAGCCAATATAATTTTTATCCAGCAAATTGATATCCAATAAGCAAAAATCATGTGTATAAAAATAGAAGAAAGTTAAGAATAAATAGTACGAAACAAGTATAGCTATATCCGTATTTTGTGCAGGCAAGGAAGGTGTGATATGTCTGAGGGAGGAGAGTTTTCCTGCGATGTGATAGATAAGTCGGTGCTTGACAGCTTGCGGGAGCTGCAGGAGGCTGGCGATCCGGATATAGTTGCCGAGGTGGGCGGTCTTTTCATACATCACTCGCCGGAGAAGGTTGAAGCTATCATGAAATCAGCAGCGAATGGGGATGCCAGGGGACTGCAAATGGCAGCTCACAGCCTGAAGTCCAGCAGCGCCTATATCGGTGCCATGCGTCTGTCTGCCATGGCAAAAGAATTGGAGCTGATGGGCCGGGCCAATGCTCTGGATGGGGCAGGGGAGAAGGCTCAGAGGCTCAATGATGAGTTCGGCCAGGTTATGTCGGCTCTGCGTACCGAGATCGAGCAGATAGGGAGGAAGGGCTAAGAAAGCCATCCGTCCGTCCATCCGTCTATCTCTTTTCCGTCTATCTTTCTTCTATTATTTTTTTCTTGTTTGTCGGTTATCCCTTCAGCTCGTTCTCTCTTCTGCACGTTCTCGATTTTCAATCCAGCAGTATCAGCCCGAAGAGCTCGACCGTCTCCTTGCTATCCTTCAATACGCGAGCCTTGAAGCCGGCATTCTTCACCGTCTGGAAGACATCGATTCCCAGGGACTCCATGGAGGGGCGCATGGTCTGCTTATTCCGGCATTTCACGCCGTCCAGATCGAAGACCGCCTGGTCCTTCTTCTGAATCTCCTCGATGATGCAGGTCTCGCAGAGGGCGCAGGGCATGGCATTCATTCCGAATGCTTTGTAGTATCCGGCCAGGAAGGCTGACTTTTCCAGATCGGCTATGGTCTTCTGAATCTTGGCCACGCTGTTGGACATGGCCCGCAGAGCGTGTTTGGGGGGGAGTTTGGAATCGGCCTTGACCTCGAAGCGGGCCAGGGCAGCGTTGCGGTATTCGGAGAGGACCGCCCTCGTCTCATCGGGCGTCGGAGTGAAGGGAGGGCAGCAGAGGTGTTTTCCGTAATTTTCGCATCCGTATTTGCACTTGAGCCGAACCCAATTTCCTACTACTATTATATCGGTTGAGATCAGGTGCAGGTCTTCGTGAACTGATTTCAATTCGGAGAGGAGGCCGTCTATATCTTTATTCATCATCACCATCATCCATATGGGGCTTAGAGGATTCAGGAAAGCCTGAAAATATGTGCGTTTCTAAAATATAAATGTTGATGCCTGCTAATTCTAGTCGATCTGGGCTGTCTCCAGAACGCGCAGGGGAATGGCGCCCAAAGCCTTGCCCACGGTCGATTTGGCAATGCGCCCGGCATGCTCCTCGCTCTCGGCATTGAATATCTTGATCTCAAAGAGCAGGGCGACAAGCGCCGTGCTGGCCACGAGAAAAACGCCCGCCAGAGGCTCTCCGCACTCCGGGCAGTCCCACTGGCCCATCTCCACCTCAACAAAATCCATCTTCTTCTGATTCAGTCGCTTGCCGGCTTCAGAGATGGCCACGCCGATGGCATCGTCTTCGGTCTTGACATCCCTGACCAGCCAGGCACCCTCCAGCAGGACATTGAAATTAGGCATTCAGAGGACACAATGAACTGATATCATATTTACTTTTCCCGTCACTGCTCTTTTTTGGTGCAAATTCCGTCCGCACTCTGGACCGACTGGAAGGCCTGGAAGATGATATCCGCGTCAGGCAGATCGCTCTTTGACTTGAGCCTGTCCACCTCCAGCAGGAACGGCCCGATTTTTTCATAATCCATATCCCTTTTCTTTGCAAATTTTCCGGCCATTATCTTCAAATTAATCCTTGATGAGTACCTCCTGGGAGGCTCTCCATCTACAAAATTAAAAATAATTCCACAATTTTTATGGCCCATAGTTGCGGTAGATGGATTGGATGATGTTTTTATATAATCTTTAAAAGTATTTGCATCAATAAATTCACCGCATTCGCATAAAATCATGTGCTTCATTGAAAATAACTCCATAGAATTATTCCAGAGTATTACGTAAATATTTTTCCATTGGCTATTTTGAACATACGAAAATATAATATCTACGCAATTGAGACGAATCCCCATTTATAGCAGAAGGGATAGTGATGCAGGGAGAAGAGAGATGAAGATCGTCTACAGCCACAGTTTTGAAGAGAGGTATCCGGCCAATCCGGTGGAGAGCCCGGACAGGGTGAGGCTGCCCTATGAGGAGCTTATTGCCTGCGGCTATGAATTCATAGAGCCCGCTCCGGCCTCCCTCGCGGATATAGCCCGCGTGCATGGCAGGGAGCATATCGAGAATGTGAGGCGGCAGGGGCTGTATGATGCTGCGGCCCTCGCCGCCGGGGCTGCGATCTGCGCCGCCCAGCAGGCTGCTGCCGGCGAGCCGGCCTTCGCCCTGGCCCGCCCTCCGGGCCATCACGCCGCAGCCAACCGGGCCTGGGGGATGTGCTACTTCAACAGCATGGCCATAGCCGTGCAGAGGATCAGGCCTAGGGCGAAGCGGGTGCTGATAATCGACATCGACCTGCACTTTGGTGATGGGACGGTGAGCATATTTCGGGGAGACCGGGATGTGAAGATAGTCAATCCCTGGTCTGTGGATGAGAGCTTCGAGTACCTGAACATGGATGAGAGCCGCTACCTGAGGCAGGTGGAGGATGCATTTGCCGGATTTGACCCCGACATCGTGGGCGTCTCGGCGGGATTTGACACCTATCTGGAGGACTGGGGAGGGCTGCTCAAGTTGGAGGACTACCGGCTGATAGGAAGGGCCATCCGGGAAGGCGCAGAGGAGAGGTGCGGGGGGCGCAGGTTCGCAGTGCTGGAGGGCGGATATCATGCGGATCTGCGGCGGTGCGTGGGGAGGTTTGTGGAGGGATTTGAGTAAGAGGGGAGTCTTTATTTTGTTGAATACACTGTAGCTTGCATCGGTGCCTCCCCCTTTTTGATTGAGAGCATCGGCATCGAGTGAGAGGGCAAAATTCTATCTAATTTAAGATATAATGAAGGCAATGAAATAATATTAAATCGTTGATTTTGTGTATATATCCAAATAAATTCTATTTAAGTAAGGTCAGATGAATAGGGCGGCAATTATATAAGCTTGATTCCATTATCCACTGCATATTGTCTGACGATTTTCGCTTTATACAACTAAAAATGAATGACTCTAAACTTCTATTGATATTTGTATATTTTTATGTTTTTCTTCCTTTTTTAAATTTCTCCTCTCTCCGCCTCTTTTGTTCTTCTTTTCTTCTATTTGCCTGACTTCCAGCAAATATTTTCTTAACTGAAATCCGGTGTTTAACCATCTCCTTAGTTTCTTTCTTCTTTAATGTAGGATCTTCAGTCCAATTTGTATCCGTCATTGTATCTACATCCATTGCATACGATTCACCCTTACCAGCCATCTCTTCTTTTGTCGCACCACCAAATATGTTTTTATATGTTTCTGCTGGATGCAATCCACATAAACGATATATTCGGTCGTATAATGCTCGACCATCTGTGAGTTCTTTTAATAACTTATCATCTGGATCCTTTAGGGCAATTAAGTGCTTGGTTAAATAATCGATATGGTCTCTTACATCAGCCAAGACATCATCATAAATTTTAAGTTTATCACTCTTAATAGCCTCTTTATCAGGTTCATCTAATTCATCTAATTCATGCTCAACCACCTCCCTGTAGTTTACCCAATCGCGATCATTATTTACAAGCAAGCTAAACCAACTTTTGGCTTCATTGATTGTCATTTTATCATACTTGGAAAGTGTTCTGCCATAATAACTTTCCGCAACAATATGAGGACCTTGATCCTTAGTTTCTGTCATTCTTCCATAGAGAGTTGATCTCCTTCTCTCAAGATCCGCTAGCTTTCGTTTTCCTTTTTTTCCTTTTTTTGTAGTGAGAAGAAAGTTTTCATGTGCCTGCACTTCGTCTTTCGTTCCAAATTTCTCTCCATCGAGTGTTGAAATCCATGCTCCTGCTATTTCTTCAGGATGAAGCTGAATTGGCGTTTCGCCTTTGGAAAAGCATATTTCTTTTTTTTCTTGTATTTTTCTTATAAGGTGACTGTCTCCTGAGGGATCATTTAGGCTGCTCCTCACCACCTCGGCCTCCTTTTCCAGCATCGCACTATCATTCACCGCAATTCCTCTCAACCGCTCCGTCGCCCTCACCCTTCCCTGCTTCTGCTGCACCGCATGCCATGCCTCGTGGGCCAGGTGCCTCTCCTGCC
>CAYQKI010000005.1:0-32483 GCA_964418105.1 uncultured Methanotrichaceae archaeon
TGACCTCCAATGTGGACCTGGTCATACCCACCAACAACAAAGGCAGAAAGGCTCTAACCCTAATCTACTGGCTCTTAGCCCGCCAGGTTCTGCGGGAGAGGGGCGAAGAGGACCGGTTCAAATACACTGTCTCGGACTTCGAGATGGAGTTTTGAGCCATGCGGCATCCGGCGGTAGCGGGCCAATTCTATCCGGGCAGCGCAGAGCAGCTCTCCCATCAGGTGGATGGAATGCTGCACCAGGCAGCAGAGCTTGCCGTTTGCGGTGCCGTGGCCCCTCATGCCGGGTATATCTATTCGGGGCAAGTTGCAGCCGAAGTCTATTCTCGCCTGCCTAAAGCGGAGACCTATGTGCTCATAGGTCCCAATCATCACGGCCTCGGCTCCCCGGTGGCACTCTCCCGCGACACCTGGAGAACGCCTCTGGGAGTGGTTGAGACCGACCAGAAGCTGGCCGATGCCCTGGCGGGGGGAATCATCGATCACGATGAGACAGCTCACCAGCCAGAGCACTCCCTGGAGGTCCAGATTCCCTTTCTGCAGAGGCGCTTTTCCGACTTTGAGATCCTGCCCGTCTGCATGGGCCTTCAGGATATGCAGACAGCAATAGAGGTCGGTGAGGAGGTCTCCAGAGCGGCAAAGAAGGCCAATCGCAAAGTCGTTGTGATTGCAAGCAGCGACTTCACCCATTATGAGCCGCAGGAGACGGCACGAAAGGTGGACACTCAGCTTTTGGAAGCCGTTTTGAATATGGATGTCAAAGAGCTTTACAATAGAGTATATCGCTACGATGCAACAGCCTGTGGCTACGGTCCCATTGCCGCCACCATCACCGCCTCAGCCGCCCTGGGGGCGAAGATGGGCAAGTTGCTGTGCTATGCCACCAGCGGAGATGTCAGCGGAGACTACAGCCAGGTAGTCGGGTACGGAGCGGTTGTCTTCACCTGAGGAGGCCTGTCATTGACTGCGGCTTCGGCTCCCGGCAAGGTCATCCTCTTCGGTGAGCACGCCGTCGTCTCCGGCGTCCCGGCTCTGGGAGGGGCCATAGACCTGCGGGCCAGGGCAACCGTCAAGGATACGCCCGGCAAATTGCTCATTGAGACGGAGGGCCTTTTTGTAAGCGGATTTTCCCTGGACCTGCTCTCCGGGCAGATGCTCTGCCGGCAGGCTTCCCATGCCACACGCTATATCGAGGCTGTGCTCAGAGAGTTTGAAGCCAGTGACATCTCAGTCAAGATTGAATCTGCCATACCGCCCGCCTCAGGTCTGGGGTCCTCGGCAGCCATAACCGTAGCCACTCTTGCCGCGGTGAGCAGCCATCTCGGCCAGAACCTGACGGCAAATGAGATTGCAGCCCTCTCCCACCGCCTGGAAAAGAGGGTCCAGGAGGGCCTGGGCAGCCCCATGGACACGGCCCTGTCAACCTTCGGCGGCTTTTTGAGGGTCTCCGCTGGGGTCGAGCCCCTCGTCCTGCCTCCTCTGAGGATGGTGGTGGGAGACACGGGAAAGCCCCATGATACCAGGCAGGAGGTAGCCGCAGTCCAGGCACTCAAAGAGCGCTATCCTGAACTGGTGGACCCTATATTCCAGGCCATAGGTGCCATATCGGCAAAAGCCGCCCACCTCATGAAAGAGCAGAACCTGGCGGAGCTGGGCGCTCTCATGAATGCCAATCACGGACTGCTGGAGGCACTGGGCGTGGGCAGCAGGGAGCTGTCCGATCTGGTCTATGCCGCCAGAAACGCGGGTGCCTGGGGAGCCAAGATCACCGGCGCAGGTGGCGGAGGCTGCATGATTGCCCTGCCTGGACCTAATATCGAAGCTCTCACTGCCGCCCTGCGGCAGGCAGGGGGCAGGGCCTTTGCAGCCCTGGCAGGCTGCGATGGTCTTCGCATGGAGGCAGAAACGTGACCCGAATTTTAAAGATCGGGGGAAGCATCCTCACCGACAAGAGCAGCGATATGGCCGCCCGGCCGGATGAGATCAGGAGAGCGGCAGAGGAGATTGCCTCCTGCCCCCAGGATCTAGTGCTGGTGCACGGGGCCGGCTCCTTCGGCCACATCCCGGCCAGGAGATTCGGGCTTCCGGAAAAGTTCAGCCCTGAGGGATTGATGACAACTCATAACTGCGTGGCCAGGCTCAATGAGATGGTATTGCAGGCTCTCGGAGAGGCTGGCGTGGCATGCCTGCCGGTTCATCCCCTCTCCTGCCTCACCCTGCGGGAGGGACGGATCGAAAGCTTCCAGCTCGGCCCCATAAAGGAGATGCTCAAAAGGGGCATTATGCCGGTCCTGCACGGGGATGTGGCCATGGATGCGTCAAGGGGATCGGGCATAGTCTCCGGAGATCAGTTGGTATCGTATCTGGGCAAAGCTCTCTTTGCGGAAGTGGTAGCAGTGGGCTGCAATGTGAAAGGTGTCCTGCTCTTTGGCCAGCCACTGCCTCTGGTGCGGCGAATTGACCTTCCCGCCATAGAAAGCTCTCTGGGCGGCAGCAGCGGCGTGGACGTAACCGGCGGCATGAAAGGAAAGCTGCTCGAGCTATTGGACCTGGCTGACAGCGGAATTTCATCTCTGATATTTGACGCGGGAAGGGAGGGCAACATCCAGCGAGCCCTCCTTGGCGAAAAGGTGGGGACGCGAGTGGAGGGATCGGCCTGACCGGCATCACATCCAGCCGCAAGCTCGATCACATCAGGATCTGCCTGGAGCGGCAGGTGGAAGGGCAGAGCCGCCACTTCGAAGACATCACTCTCCTGCACCGGGCGCTCCCGGAGATCGATGAGCATGAGATCGATACCTCCTGCCGGTTCCTGAACAGGGATATGAAAGCGCCACTGATGATCTGCGCCATGACCGGTGGTCACCCCGGAGTCACATCCATCAACCTGCATCTGGCCCAGGCGGCATCTGAGATGGGCATAGCCATGGGCGTGGGCTCGCAGAGGGCGGCCCTGGAGGATCCGAGCCTGGAAGAGACATTCTCAGTGGTGCGGGACGCAGCTCCGAACGTCCCCATAATCGGCAACATCGGGGCAGTGCAACTGAAGAGATCCGGCCCGGAGGTTATCGACCGCCTGGCGGATATGATAGACGCGGACGCCATAGCCGTGCACTTGAACTTCCTTCAGGAGAGCATTCAGCCGGAGGGAGACCGTGACGCCTGCGGCGTGCTGGACGCCCTGAAGGCTGCAGCCGGCGGGAGAGTCCCAATCATAGTAAAAGAGACGGGGGCAGGCATCTGCCGGGAGACGGCTCTGGAGCTGGTGCAGGCCGGCATAAAAATGATCGACGTATCTGGGGTGGGGGGGCTGTCCTGGGCGGCAGTGGAATCCTTCCGGGCAGAGGAGAGAGTGGACGAAGAGCTGGCCGGCATGGGAAGGCTCTTCGCAGAATGGGGAATTCCCACCCCCGTGAGCATTGCCGAGTGCCGGGCGGCGGGGGCTTTTGTAATATCCTCTGGCGGAGTTCGGAGCGGCCTTGATGCCGCCAAGAGCCTGGCCCTGGGGGCTGAGATCGCCGGAGTGGCTCTGCCCCTGCTCCGCCCGGCGACGATAGACAGAGATCACGTAATAAAGGTCATGAACTCATATATGCGGGCGTTGAGGATCTCCATGTTTCTCACCGGCTGCAAGAGCGTTCCCCAACTGGCAGCAGTCCCTCTCGTGGTTCTAGGAAGGACCGGAGAATGGCTCGCCCTGCGGGGCTATGAAATAAAAGCATTTTCTGCTTATAGAGAGTTGGCAAGATGAAGGATATTGCAATCATCGCCGTGGGCGGCTACAATGAGATTGGCCGCAACATGACGGCGATAAGGATAGGAAAGGACATCGTGGTAATGGATATGGGCATCCGGCTGGACCGGGTGCAGATCCACGAGGACACTGACGTGGAATCGCTACAGGCGGCCGACCTGATCAATATGGGCGCCATACCCGATGACAGCATCATGCAGAGCATTGACGGAAATGTGAAGGCCATTGCCTGCACGCACGGACATCTCGACCATATCGGAGCCATCTCCAAGCTGGCTCACAAGTATCATGCCCCGATCATCGCCTCGCCGTTCACAGCGGATCTCATAAATCAGGAGATCAAGTCTGAGAAGATCTTCGGAGTGAAGAATCCGCTGCATGTCATGAATGCTGGGGAGAGGTTCGCCGTGACCGAGGACATCGATCTGGAGTTCATCCGCGTGCAGCACAGCATTGTGGACTGCGTCTTTGCCGCCATTCACACTCCCAAAGGCATCATACTGTATGCCAATGACTTCAAGATAGACAGGTCTCCGACGCTGGGAGAGCCGCCAGACTTCTCCCGGCTCAGAGCCATCGGCAAGCAGGGCGTGCTGGCCCTCATAACCGAGACCACCAACGCCTCAATCTGGGGCAAGACTCCCTCCGAGAAGATCGCCAAGGAATTGGTATGGGATGTGCTCATCGGCACAGAGGAGTCCAGGGCAGGGGTCATGGTCACCACCTTCTCCTCGCACATTGCCCGCATCAGGGCTATCATCGAGGCGGCCCATAAGATAGGCAGAAAGCCGGTGCTCCTGGGCCGATCCATGGAGAAGTACTGGAGCACGGCGGTCAGGACTGGCTATGCCGGCCAGGGGGATGTGACCGTCTTTGGCAGGAGGAAGTCCGTGGACAAGGCTCTCAAGAGGATAATGACGGAGGGCAAGGACAAGTACCTGCCCATCATGACCGGCCATCAGGGCGAGCCGGGGGCCATCTTAAGCCGGGTGGCGGGCGGAGAGACCGACTATCAGGTCGAGTCCGGTGACAGGATCATATTCTCGGCGGGTATCATTCCTCAGCCACTCAATGAGTCCAACCGGCACACTGTGGTGACCAAGCTCAAGATGCGGGGAGGAAGGATTTACGATAATGTGCATGTCTCTGGACACGCCTGCCGGGAGGACCACTGGGAGCTCCTGCGCATGATTCAGCCAGAGCATGTCATCCCCAGCCACGGAAATCTGGTCAGCCACGGAAGCTATCTGATGATGGCCGAGGAGACCGGCTATTCGCTGGGCTCCAATATTCACCTGGTGAGAAACGGCCAGGAGCTTCTCATAGATTAGATGGGATGGCGGAAGAGAGATTGCAGAAGGGGTGAGGCGAGTGACGAAAACGCTTGATCTTAACGCAGAACTGGAGAAGAGGGCTGCCCTGGTGACAGAGGCCATTGAGAGGATGCTTCCCGTGGTGCATCCCCGTCCGCTCTACGAGGCGGGGCGGCATCTGGTGGATGCCGGGGGAAAGAGGCTGCGGCCATCTATGCTGCTCCTGGCAGCAGAGGCCTGCGGGGGCAAAGCCCGGGCTATCGCTCCTGCAGCCGTCTCCATTGAGCTGATCCATAACTTCACACTCATTCACGACGACATCATGGACAACGCCGATGTGCGGCGGGGTCGGCCCGCGGTGCATAAGATCTGGGGGCAGTCCGGAGCCATCCTGGCCGGGGATACACTCTACTCCAAGGCCTTTCAGTTGCTGGGCACGACCTCTGTGCGCCCGGAGCAGGTTTTGGGGTCCATGAATCTGCTCTCCGAGACCTGCACCGCCATCTGCGAAGGGCAGTGGCTGGACATGGAGTTTGAAGCCAGGGAGCGGGTATCTGAACCGGAGTACATGGAGATGATTGAGAAGAAGACAGGCGTGCTCTTCGGAGCCGCGGCAGGCATGGGGGCTCTGCTCTCCGGTGCCTCATCTCAGGCCGTAGCCGCCCTCTATGAGTTCGGCAAGCTGACCGGCATGGGCTTTCAGTTGCAGGATGATGTCATCGACCTCATAACCCCAGAATCCGTTTCTGGAAAGAGGCAGGGCGGGGACCTGGCGGAGGCCAAGAAGACGCTGATCATGATCCATGCCTTCGCCCACGGCGTCTCCGTTGATGTCTTCGGCAAGAAGGATGCCACGGCTGAGCAGATCAAAGAGTCCATTGACCTGCTGCAGAAGAGCGGCTCGATTGAGTATGCCCGCAGCCGGGCTGAGGATATGGTGGACCGGGGCAAGAGGGCATTGCAGGTCCTGCCGGATTCGGATGCCAGGGATATGCTCCTTGAGCTGGCCGACTTCATGATCATGAGGCGGTATTGAGAGAAGGATGGCTGCCGGGTCTCACCAAAATCTTTTTTCTGTGATGGCAGTCCGTGAGCCATCGGCCATAGCCGGTGGCTACGGCGTTTCACCACAGAGACACAGAGGGCACAGAGAACGTACAGAGAAGGACTAACAACTGAACAAATGGATTGCATATCATCGCCATTAAAGGCCGGCTGGGAATGGCTCAGGGCTGTCTGGATGCAAACCGATATAAGGTAGAAGCCGAAAACCTCTTTTGGATTTAAGCGATGGTGGATATTCATTATGCATAGCCATGATCTGTCGAAGCACGATTTGACCCGCCACGAGGCGGAGCACCTTTTGGAGCACTGGGTAGAGCACAATTTGAGTCACAGCTCTTCATTTCGAGAGCGGGCGCAGCAGATCGCTATAATAAGCGAGAAGGCGGCCCAGGACATCAATGAGGCGGCGGCCCTCATGGACCAGTGCACAGAGATGCTTAAGAAGGCCATGAAGGATCTATAAAATTCTAAAGATAAATCGGAGATGTAGAAAGATGGAACTGGTTTACACTTATGCCATGGAAAGCAGCAAGGACATGACCCGTATGCTGGACGAGGAGTTCTGGAAGCGCCTCGGCCCCACAGTGAGGGAGTGCAAGGCTATGGGCCTGGAAAAGGAAGGCATGTGCCTGTACATCAAGGCCAGGGATGAGCTGGCGGAGGAGGCAAGGAAGCTTCTGGCCGGGACGGCGGCCAAAGAGCTAACGGGCGAGGAGGGCGAGAGGCTTCTCAAGGCCTTCCGGGACGAGGCGGAGGCGGCAGAGGCGGGCATGGGGGCGATGTTCGGGTAGTGCATCCTTTCTAAATTCATTTTTCCAAAGACAATAAATCGATCAAAAACTTATGAATCGATCAAGTGATATGAGGATGCTATTTTTCTGGACATATAATTCATAATTAAGCATAAACTTTATATTGTTAAAGAACCAATAAGAAATTGGATTAATTTTCGCAGATATATTGGTTCTATAACATCTGCGAAGATCCAGGAAATTCTAAAAAATATATGGCAAAAATGTCAAAGGAGAAATGAAAATGCCGAATGAAGAAAATTGGCTCCAAGGCTATTGCCATTATGATGGGCCTGCGTCAGATTTGCCCCTTGGCGGGTACACTAAAATACCAAACTGGAGACCTGAGTTGCTTGTGAGAAGTTGGACAGTTCTCGATGTTGATTCAGAAGAAGGCTATATAGATAAAAAAACCTCGGAACTAAAGAAAACCGATATAATTATGGGCTTAACCATGAATGTTAAGTCTTTAGAGAAAATCGTCGAATTTTATGGCCGGGACTTTTACCAAATCAGGGATGCGAATGGTGGGCCTCTTATGACTCTTGATCAATGGCAAAATAAGTACCATTCAAATGGACTCGGTCTGGTTGCAATCCGCAATCAATTGTTTAAATTACATGGTGGAGGAGTTCACTTCGGAGCACTCTAGTCCTCATTAGCATTTTTTTTTGATAAAATATTGAATTTGATCATACATACTATCGTTTTTGTGCCGTTTCAGTGTGTTTTTTTGCCTCCTTCCTATTTTTATCTATAGCCTAAGTTTTCTATAGTACCTGAAACTTTCACGATAGCCTTATCCCGCGGATTATATGATAGCTTGGGCGGATCATTCGCAACTTTGCAGAGACTACCATCTTCAGGATTACTGCCACCCGGACAGTAAGGCAAAATCTTGTCAACAATCGGAAGCATAAATGCTAAGCTACAATTATATTCCTCGCTCGCATTTAACGATACGTTGGATAACAACGGTACTTTATTTAGGCTTGCAAGGTTAGTTGTGGCGCTTTGATCATACTCGTGACTAATATTATTTAAGGTAGCTGTGAAGTTTCTGGGACCGACAATCAAACTTTGGCTTCCACGGTTTTTAATATTTAAATCTACGATCCAATAATGCATTCCTTGAGGGGCAATAGTCTGCGCATCAATAGAGTTGTCGAAAATTGTGCTCGTGCGTATTATTGCGCCTTCAAACAGTACTGCCATACTCATTGCCATTGTTGATATCATCAAAACCAACAAAAGAACTAATGTACATACTTTCATCTGAAACAACCCTCCCATATTCATTAATATTACTATTAAAGAAAAAGCTTTCGGCTGTAGATTCTCTCCTCCAGCAGAGCATATACCTTCCACCTAGCCCGTACGCAGCCAGGGAACCTGCCCAGAGAAAGCATCCTGCAGATCGGCAGTTGCCTTGTCAGCCGTGCGCCGGCCGGGCTCGTCCGGCGTCTAATCGCCACCGGCATCGATCCACCCCTGCTGTGTCAGCAGCCTGCGCCGCGGCATTCAGCCCGTTCGTGCCTGCCTTACTCTGGAACTGAAGGCCATGACTCTATACTCCATTGGTCCGGGGCCATTGTCGTCACAGCCGGAGGACAGCGCTGCAGCATCTCCTTGTCCCAGGAGATCAAGCATAGCGCCAAACACAGTAGCTACGGCAACATATGTCGCATCAGCACCACTCAGGCGATGCTCTATGGCAATCTGAGCCGCCTCTCTCGCCAGCGTCTGATCAAGCGGGATCAGATTTATTCCAGGGAAGGCTTCAACGTCGCATCTCCGAGAGGACCTCAACCACGCTTTTCTCTCCTTTCCAGGCGCAACTTACCTTTCTTGCCAGATTGTCCAGCCTCGCCTTATGCTTTAAAATTCTTTTAGGCACCAAAGGCCGCTTCGACCATGGTGGCTCGTCGACGCCCTCGCCTCCCGCCCGACCGGAGGAGCGGACCCGCCGCTGGATCGACCGGGCGCTGGACTGCAGGGCGATCTGCATTGAGGTAGCAGATCAGTGCAACCTGGTGGCAATCGGCTTCAGAATATATATGCCTCAAATCTCGCTCCAGGAATATGCTAATGAACCATACCAAGATTATAAATAAATGGCAGACATACACTCTGATGCAAGAATGATCTGGATTATAAATTATGAGAATCTATATGGATGTCTGTTGTATAAATCGCCCTTTTGACGACCAGAGAAATGAGAGAATCCGGATGGAATCGGAGGCAGTCCTGGTAGTGCTGAATAGATGTCTCTTTGATTGGGCTCTAATAGGAAGTGAGGTTATCGATTATGAGATCTCAAAGACTCCAGATAGAGAGCGACGAAGGAAGGCTGAGAGAATTACATCGATCTCAAGGGAGAAGGTCTCTGTTGATGACGTCATTGCTGCCAGAGCAATGGAGATAGAGATGCTTGGGCTAAAGCCTACAGACTCTCTGCATATCTCCTGTGCAGAAAAGTCGGCTGAGGTCATGCTCACGACAGACGATGATCTCCTCAGATTGGCTATCAATAATAATGTGAGCTTAAAGATCAAAATCATGAATCCAGCTGGGTGGTTATTAAATGTCCTCGAAAGCAGACATTAAGAGCATCAATGAGATCAGAAAGATTGGGATAGACGCCCTAACTGATGCTCTGGGACCTGTGGATATGGCCAGATTCCTGCAGAGCTTTGATTTGGGAAGCGGAGATTATACAAAAGAGCGGGCTGATTGGCTCAATCAGAGCATGGATGAGGTCCTGGAAGAGATTAAAAAGAGAAGAATCCAGAAATTCTGATTAGGCATTTCGCCTAACGGTTTCGTGAGAATGGAGACTGCCAATTGCGTCTGCGGGCTCGCATCCACTGGCAGTTAATTCACAACTGCTTAACCGGCTTTTGCTGAGAATAGTGCGCGCCCTTGCGAGGGGCAGCTATGGCACTATGCGCCATTGATCCGGAGACCTCGTTGTCACTGCTGCAGAACAACGCTGCAACATCTCCCTGTCCCAGGAGATCAACGTCGCATCTCCGAGAGGACCTCAACCGCGCTTTTCTCTCCATTCCGGGCGCAACTTACCTTTTTTGCCAGATTGTCCAGCCTCGCCTTATGCTTTAAAATTCTTTTGGGCACCAAAGGCCGCTTCGACCATGCCGGCTCGTCGACGCCCTCGCCTCCCGCCCGATCGGAGGAGCGGACCCGCCGCTGGATCGACCGGGAGCGGTACGGCGGAGATGTGAGCGGACGGGAGACAGCGGACAGATTCATATTCATCCAGAACCTCTGCATTTGCACAATCATACCATAATTTGACAGATTTGACTGTCTAATGAAAGTTTAGAACTTGGTTTACTTATTTTAATTCTTAATAAATATAACAAAAAACTATATATAAACGCCCAATTAAGATTAATTAAAAATTAAATTAATGATGTGATAAAGTGAACTCAGGAGATCTGCCATTAAGAGGATGCCTGACGGCAATCCTTCTGGCCTTCTTTGCCGCGGCTCTACTATGCGGTCCCGCAGGCGCTGCCTCAGAAGATGAGATCAATCAAGCAATTTCGGACGGCCTGGAATGGCTGGTCTCAAAGCAGAGCGAGGATGGCTATTTCGGTGATGAATACGGCTATGCATTGACTGCAAAGACGTCATTTGCAGTCCTGAAGCTGGAAGAGTACGCTTTTGAAACCGGATATGCGAGTCCCTTCGATCCAGAATATAAATATGCACAGAATGTAACAGACGGCCTGAATTACATATTCAGCCGGGCTACTGTTATGGACACGGATGGAGACGGCACTGACGACGTCCTGTTCTTCGGAGAGCATCTGGTATATGAAACCAGCATAGCCATGATGGCCATCGGCGCCAGTCAGGCACCGGATAAAACTGTTCCCTCCATTGGATCTCAGGTAGACGGCTGGAGCTTCAAAGAGGTTGAGCAGTACGCATTGAACTATCTCATCTACACACAGCAGGCAAACGGCGGCTGGGGATACCACCACGGCGAATTCTGGAGCGACAATTCGAATACAGGATATGCCGTTTTAGGACTGATGTACGCCCAGAACAAATTCGGCCTGGACATTCCGGAAAACGTCACAAACGGCCTGAACAACTGGATAGACTACATTCAGTGCGATGAAAACGGCGGATCTGGATATGAATCCCCCTGCAACTGGGTGAATATTCTAAAGACCGGCAACATGCTCTATGAGATGGCCATTATGGGAGACACACCCGAATGTGCCAGGACCATGGCCGCCATAAGCTACATTGAGAATCACTGGAATGATGATAATTGGGATCCGGGATGGATGGGATGGGCCGGTCAATAGTGGGCGCTTTTGACCCTGGAAAGGACGGTGGAAAAGCCGGTGGTCGATGTCGACGTCGATATCAAGCCCGGATCCTGCCCCAATCCGCTTAACCTCTTCGCCCCATAAAAACACCAGGGTAGCAAGCCGATTCTCTGCCGGGAGAGATCCTCCTGGTGGAGACTATTTTTCAGGAAGAACCTAGCGCAAGCTTAAACCCTTTTGAAGACGACTGCACTTTAAATGATCCTCACCGCCGACTCCCAGGCCAAAGCTGTGATCGAGGCCGCCCTCTTCGCCTCTGGAAAGACCCTCAGCCTGCGGGAGCTGGCCGGCCTCTCCGGCCTCTCCGAAGAGAGGGCAAGGGCCATGGCCGACGACCTGGCCGCTGAATATGCCGCCCGCTGCTCAGGTATAGAGATCAAGAGCATCGGTGAGGGCTACTCCATGCAGGTTTCACCCGGACTGGCCGGGCGGGTCGTCTCCTGCGCCCCCAGGGAGATCGAGGCTCCCCTCATCCGTACCCTGGCCATCATCGCCTATAAGCAGCCCATCAGACAGAGCGAGCTGGTGGAGGTGCGGGGCAACAAGGGCTACGAGCACGTAAAGGAGCTGGAGAAGAGAGGACTCATCAGTGCCGAGAAGGCCGGCCACACCAAGCTGCTCACCACCACCCGCGGCTTTGCCGACTACTTCGGCATAGTCTCCAGCGACCCCCAGGCCATCAGAAGAGCCCTGCTCAAGGACAGGATGCTGGTGGGCGTCTCCCCCATGTACGAGAGCCTGGCCCTGCGGCTGGCCTTGGACTACATCGTGGTCAATCCCTACCGTCCGGCAGAGGAGGACCTGGACCGCCTCAAGGAGATCGACCTGCTCATCCTGGCCCCCGGCTACGCAGAGCGGGTTAAAGACAATTACAGCGGCAGGATGCTGGAGGCGGGGGTGCGCACCCTCTCCCAGCTTAAGGAGAGCGCTGAGGTGATCTGCCGGGTGGCGGGAGCCGGAGACGTCGAGCCCCTGGCCGCAGAGATCGACTCCCTTTTGAGGAGATTTCGGCAGAGGGCCGCCTCCGCCCGTCCCGTGCGGCCTCTCACGCCCATGATCGAGGATCTGGCCCGCGACCTGCACCTGCCCGTTGGGAAGGACGGCCTGTCCGCAGCTCCCGACTCAGCGGGAATGGAGGCGGATATCCTGGTGCCGGTGCACCAGCCCTATGACATGGACATACTGGAGAGAATAGTGCAGCGTTGCGAGAAGATACTGAGCAGCGGAAAGGTTTGATTTTAAATCCATTCCTTTCTGCGGAAGTAGCCCAGCATCACCGCCACCACCAGCAGCATCAGAATGAGGATGGCCGGATAGCCCCAGGGCGACTCCAGCTCGGGCATGAATCTGAAGTTCATGCCGTAGACCCCGGCCAGGAATGTCAGGGGGATGAATATGGTGGAGATGATGGTCAGCAGCTTGATGACCTCATTGAGCTTATTGCTGAGGCTGGACAGGTACGTCTCCAGGAGTGAGGCGGACATATCCCGGAAGGTCTCGATGTTCTCTATCACCTGGATGGTGTGGTCGTAGACATCGCGCAGGTAGATCTTGATCGCCTCGGATACAAGCGGAGAGTCCGTCCTCTGCATCTTGCTTATGGCCTCCCGCAGCGGCCAGACCGATTTTCTCAAGAAGAGCATATCCCTCTTCAAGTTGTAGATGGTGGGGAGGACCCCAGGCTGGGGATCTGAGACCACCACATCCTCCAGGTCCTCAAAGCGGTCGCCAAGCTTCTCCATGATCAGGAAGTAGTGATCGACGATGGAGTCTATCATGGAGTAGGCCAGGTAGTCTGCCCCCTGCCTTCTGATCTTTCCCTTGGCCGTGCGCAGACGGTCTCTCAGGGGATTGAATACGTCGACCTCTTTCTCCTTGAATGAGATGATAAAATTCGGGCCCAGGATCATGCTCACCTGGTCCATGTCCAGGTTCGTGTCGCCGAGGTCATACTCGTCCTGTTCGTCTATTTTATTGTCTTTATTTTCATCATAATATAGCATCTTGAGGACTATGAATATGTAATCGTCATAATCCTCGATCTTGGGGCGCTGGTCGGTGAGGATGTCCTCCAATACCAGGGGGTGAATTCCATAGCAAGAGCCGAGCTTCTCCAGGACGTCCATCTGGTGCAGTCCGTCGATATTAATCCAGGTCACGGAGGGCTGATTTCTGAAGCGGAAACACTCCTCGACATCTCTGACCTCTGCTTCGTGATAATGCTGCTCATCGTAATCGATGACAGTGATCTTGGGCTTCTCCAGGGGTTTTTCGTGCTCCATGGGCAGAGGCGGAGCAGGCAGGTCTATCAACTGCAAGCCCTGATCCCTCTTCTTCGAGGATGGATTGCTTTCTCTTCCGTCCCTGACGGGCTTGCCATCCTTTTCATTGATCTGGGATAAGCCGTTGCCCCGCAGGGCAAGCAGATCCTTTGCCTTCTCGGCCATGCTCTTCGGTGCAGATGCCGTCAACTTCGCCATCCTCAACTTTAAACCAGTGGTGTCTCCTCTTTCACCCTCTTTGCCACCACCATTTCATGAAGGTCTTCTATGCCTTCAATCGACCTGATGCGATCGTTTATCAGGCAGTTCAGCTCTTCCAGGCTCCTTGACCAGACCTTGACGTACAGATCATACTCACCCAGTATGCCGCAGACCTCCGTCACCTCAGGGATGGCGGCCAGTGCCGCCTCTGCCTCATCGTGCCTCTCCGTGTCCGTCTGCAGCATGATGATGGCGGCGACGGAGTAGCCGGTGACGGCGGGGCTGGCGATGATGGTGAACCTCTCTATAGCCCCCCTGGACTTGAGGCGTTTCAGCCGGAAATGGATGGTGGCATCGGATATGCCTGATCTCCGGGACATCTCCTGCAGGCTCATGCGCGCATTGCAGCGCAGGCTGTGCAGAATGGTCCGGTCTATCTCGTCAAGGTCAGAGCTGCTGCCCATATAAATCCGTTTTCCGATATTCCCCTATTCGGTTGTGCTCCGATTCCTGGTATTCTCCTTAAAGTTTCCGCCATGAATTAGAATAATACCAATATCTGCAATATTTTTATCTCCAGGGAGGATGATAGGAGGATAGAATTATTGGCAAGAGGCAAATCATGGCAGAGACTTTAAAGATAGGAGACGCAGCACCCGAGTTCAGTCTGCCCGGGGGAGACGGAAAGGACGTCAGATTGAAGGACTACCAGGGGCGCTGGCTGGTGCTCTACTTTTATCCCAAGGACAACACATCCGGCTGCACTCGCGAGGCCGCTGATTTTTCGGCTGCTCTGCCCTCTCTGCGCGAACTGGGCGCGGAGGTTCTTGGCATCAGCCGCGACTCGCCAGCCAGCCACAGCAAGTTTGCAGAGAAGTATGGCCTGAAGGTGGCTCTGGCCAGCGACTCTGATCACAGGGTCACTCTAGCCTATGGAGCCTGGGCTTTAAAGAAGATGTACGGCAAGGAGAGCTACGGTGTGACGAGGTCCACATTTCTCATCGACCCTCAGGGGAGGATCGCTCGCATCTGGAGGAAGGTTTCAGTCAAAGGCCATGCCGATGCGGTCGTCAAGAGCCTGAGAGAGGCAAAGGGATGACTGAAGCTTCACTCTGCATAGTCCCATCCTTCTCCGCGGCTTTATCGTCCCGATCCTCCCCGGACTCTCCTTGCTCGCTCGGATTGCTCACAGCTCATCCCTGCCTTTGGCGGCAGTGCTTTCTTCACTGCTGTTCGACTTTTTAACCTTGGCCAGCCGGGCTTTGGTGGCTTTGATGGAGCCGGCCAGGCTGGAGCTGGACTCCTCCTCACTCTTGCAATCGACGCATTCTTTAGGCTGCAGAACGGCGGCATTTGGGCCGGCCCATTCATCTATGTCCAGAGAGTAGGTGGCGCCATCGACATATCTGTACACCAGCTCCGCCGGACGGCTCATGGGAGAGAGAGGGGCGAAGATCAGGCTGGACCTGAGGGTTTCGTTGGGCAGGAGGACTGCGGCGGACAGGCCCTTTCTGCCGAAGCTGTCATACTCGCGGCCCTGGTAAATCCAGCCCCACTGGTCCTTCAATGTAAAGTTTCCGGCTTCAACGGATAATTTTTTTGAGCCGTTATTGGTCAGAGAGACATCCAGCTCCACCGTCTTTTTGTTGGAGTTTACAATGGAGCGCAGCATTCCATAGTAGAGCAGTGTCACATTCTCATTGCTGATGTTGAGAAGCTCCGGAAAGAAGATGGAGAACTGATCTCCAGCCGATGGGTTCACAGTTAAAAACCGGGCGATGGTCTCTTTGGGCACCTGAAAAGAAATCAGACGCCGCCCCTGCTCCAGATCGCGGCTCTGATCCTGGGATGCGTCAAAGACGCGGTCGTTTCCATCGGTGAGCTGGAATGAGGCGGAGACTGGTACTGTATTGCTGGCATTGACTCTGGTGAGGCTCAGATCCACAGTCAAAATTGTTTTTGGCCATCCGGAGGAGGAGGGATCTTTGGCTGTGCCGAAGACTGTGCAGTTGACTGCACCATTGCTCCCGTAGAGCGGATATGCCTGAGCCGCTCCTGCCGCCAGGAGCACGAACAGAGCCAGAGCCAACCATTTCATCTATAACATACCTCCAATGTTATGATATATTCTTTTTGGTGTTTCTTTATATGTCGTCGCGGGTGGATGGGGTGGTGGCTGTGCTCTCGGATGTCTGAGAGGCCAGATTTTGTTTGGTGTCATTGAGCCGGGCCCGGCTGGCAGCCAGTTGATCCTTGATGGAGAGGCTGCTGCCTGAAGCATCGCTGGCCGTTGAGCTTGCCGCCTCAGCGATAGCAACTGCTGCCTGTGCCCCGTCTGCGGTACTGGAGGTCTCCGTGGCGGCACTGGAGGAACTGCCTGCGGCAGTGGCGTTATCGGTACCGGCGGCAGATCCGTATACCACTTCATCGGAGAGCGGCACGTAATCCTTTTCAAAGTCGATGACCACCTGGTCCGGTGTGTTATACTCATAGGCAAGGGCAGCAGGCCGGCTCAGGAGAGAGACGCCGGTAAATCCAATAAGCACCCTGTCATCCTTGCCGGCGCCAGGAGCAATAACCATCGGCTCAAATCCTGCCGTGGGATGGTAAGGCCAGCCCCACTGATCAAAGAGAGTGAAGTTCTCAGGGGCCACTGTGATATTGCCGGTGAGATTGTTCTGCACACTGACCTGAACCACTATTCCCTGCTCATCGTCATTGATCAGCCAGTCGGAGATGCCGTAATACCTGACAATTGCCTTGCTGCTGCTCCCCTTGGGAGTTGCCCACCAGTTGAAGTAGAATGACTTTCCTGCCTTGGGCGTCACATTGACCAGCTTGAAGAGGCTGTCTGCAGGAATTCTGAAGTAAACAAGCTGTCTTCCGCTAGCGAGCGGCCGGTATTTGTAGGGCTCGATGATGTTGTTATCAGCATCAAGCAACTGATATGTGGCGTTGTCCGCTCCCATTATTCCGGCATCGAGCTTCAGGATCTCAGTCTCTCCGCTTTCGTCTGCCAGATTGGGCATTCTGTTTGCCCCGAAGAGGACCACGGTCGTGTTTTCGTCTCCACCTTGCAGGACGCTGGCCTGGCCCAATCCTGTGGCCAGGGCGACAAGAAGCGCTATGACAATTAATCTCATTTGATACCCCCGTAATTTGCCTTTGTCCCTGATGATACCGTCCGGGACGCGACTATTGAATTTAATACTAATCATTCAGTTATATACACTTTGTCCAGGAATTGTCCGGGGCATGGCCTTGCTTATGGCGGAGAAACCTATTGGGAAACCTATATCTGCCTGTTGCATCATAAGCGCAGGAGGTGTTTTCATTGTCGTCGCCCATCCTTGTAACCTGCGGCCTGCCCTATGCCAACGGGCCCTGTCACTTAGGCCACCTGAGAACCTATGTACCGGCGGATATTTTCGTGCGAGGCTTGAAAAAAATGGGCAAAGATGTGCTCTTTGTCTGCGGTTCGGATGCCCACGGCACCCCCATTGTGGTCAATGCCGAGGCTCAGGGGCTCGCACCCAAAGCCCTGGTGGAGAGGTACCACCAGCACTTCGACCAGGTCTTCCGAGCAATGGGCGTCGATTTCGACTTCTTCGGAGACACAGACGACCCGGAGTGCCACAACCGAACTCAAGAGATGGTAGAGGCCCTTATGCAGGGCGGCCACGTCTATCCCAGAGAGATCGAGCTGGCCTACTGCCCCAAATGCGAGCGCTTCCTGCCGGACAGATATGTGGAGGGCGAGTGCCCCTACTGCGGAAAGCCCGCTCGCGGGGATGAGTGCGACATGGGCTGCGGCCGCCACCTGGAGCCCGGCGAGATCAAGAACGCCGTCTGCAAGGTCTGCGGGGGAAAGGCAGAGTACCGAAAGCAGGTCCATTACTTCTTCAAGCTGTCCGAGTTCAAGGAATTCCTCCTGCAATATCTGGAGGGGCTGGGAGGCACAGCCTCCGCCCGCAATTATGCCGCAGAGTGGGTCCGCCAGGAGCTGAAGGACTGGTGCATCACCCGCAACATGGCCTGGGGAGTCAAATTCCCGGGGCATGAAGACCTGGTGGTCTATGTCTGGGTGGACGCTCCCATTGGCTACATCGCCTTCACTGAGGAGTGGTGTGCTGCTCATGGAAAGGACTGGAAGAGCTACTGGATGGACGGGGCGCGGATCATACACTTCATAGGCGGGGACATCGTCTACCACCACTGCATATTCTGGCCGGCCATGCTCAAAGGAGCGGGCTATACACTGCCATCGGCTGTGGTGGCCTCGGGAATGCTAAAGATCGACGATAAAAAATTCTCCAAATCCAGGGGCAATGTCATCTGGGTTAAAGACGACTACCTGGAGCGGGGCCTGCACCCCGACCTGCTGCGCTACTACCTGGCCAGCTACACCGCTCACAATAAAGAGGTCAACTTCGCCTGGAAGATATTCGCAGACAAGGTGAACACAGAGCTGGTAGGAGCCTTCGGCAATTTCCTCAACCGGGCTCTGACCTTCTCAGTCAAGAACTTCTCCGCCAGTGTCCCCCAGGGCGAGATCGACCCCCAGGTCATGGCCAAAATTGAGCAGACGATGCATGAGGTTGAGAGCAGCCTGGAGGAGTACGAGTTCAAGAAGGCGGCAGACAGCATCATGAGCCTCGCCGACTACGGCAACATCTACTTCCAGAGCCGCGAGCCCTGGAAGCTGGTGAAAAGCGACGCCGCCGCCGCGGGATCGGTCCTGAGGAGCTGTCTGCAGATCGCCAAGGCACTGGTCTTATTCATGCAGCCCATAATGCCCACCAAGATGGAGAACGCCTGGAGGAAGCAATTGGGCCAGTCCAGACCTGTGGCTGATGAGCAATTCAAGGAGGCAATGGTTCCTTTAAGCGAAGGCGCCCTCCTGGGCACGCCGGAGATACTCTTCTCCCGCCTGGAGGATGCAGCCGTCAAGGAACTGGACGGCATATTCCAGGAGAGGATAAAGAAGGCAACCACAGGGGGCAAAGCCGCTCTAAAGCCGGAGAAGAAGGCGGAGATACCTTACGAGCACTTCGGAGCTCTCGACATTCGCATCGGAGAGATTAAGGAGGCCGGGCCGGTCAAGGGCTCGAATAAGCTGGTAAAGCTCATGGTAGACATCGGAGGGGAGACGCGCCAGGTGGTAGCGGGAATTGCAGCTTCCTACCCTCCGGACAGGCTGGTGGGAACGCAAGTGGTGGTTTTGGTCAACCTCAAGCCTGCCAAGCTCTTCGGCATAGAGTCGCAGGCCATGCTTTTGGCGGCTGATGTGGCCGGAGCCGCAGTGCTGCTCAGGCCGGACGGACCGGTGCAGACGGGAAGCAAAGTGAGATAGAATGGCAGGAAAACAGGAGGATACAGGCATTGCTGCAGATTGAGAATCTATCCAAGTCTTACAGGCTCAAAGACAGGGAGATCGTAGCCCTGAAAAATATCAGCTTTGCCACCGGGCCCGGCGAGATACTGGGGCTGGTGGGAAAGAGCGGAGGGGGCAAAAGCACACTGATGAAGATCCTGAGGGGCATGGAGGACTTTGACTCCGGCAGGATCATCATGGATGGCATCACCATAACGCCCGACAGCCCCCCGGAGGTAAAGAGGGAGCAGATGGCCCTGACCGCCATACACCTGCAGAGGGACTTTGCCCTCTGGACGGAGACCGCATTGAAGAACGTGGTGCGGCGCGTCCACTCCCGGATCACGGGCTATGAGGTGCTGCCCATACCCGAAAATTCCTATTACGACGAGGTATATGAGGAGGCCATGTACTACCTGCGCCTGGTGGGCCTGGAGAAGAAGGCCCATCACCTGGCCACCATCCTCAGCGGCGGAGAGAAGCAGAGGCTGATCATTGCCAGGCAACTGGCCAAGAAGCCCAGGGTGCTGCTGCTGGATGAGCCGGCTACCATGGCCTGCCCGTCCACCAAGCAGGAGGTGCTGGATGCCATCAAAAATGTGAGCCGGGAGCTGAACCTGACCATTGTGGTTGTCTCTCACCTGCCTGAGATTCACCAGTATCTGGCAGACAGGTTGATCTGGCTGGAGGAGGGGGAGATCGTGGCCGAAGGCAAGCCTGAGCAGGTCCTGAGAGAGTTCATGGCTGGCATAGGAGAGATGGCGCCCCTGGCCGCCCGCCCCAATACCGCTCCAATCATCAAAGTGAGAGGCCTCTTTAAAAGGGGCTGCCTGGTCAGCACCGGAGAGGTTCTCAACGTCCTGCTGATGAAGAACCTCAACCTGGATATCAATGAAGGGCAGATCACCTCTATCATAGGAAATAGCGGCGGGGGAAAGACGACGCTGCTCAAGATCATGCAGGGAGTCAGGCTGCCGGATGATGGAAGCGTCTGCTACCGCCATGACGGCAAGTGGGTGGACATGCTGGCCTACTCTCCCGACAGGATGAATGTGCGGCGAACCCTCGGAGTCATGTATCAGGAGTTTGCCCTCTTTGCCGGCGAGACCATCATCGACCAGATAGCCTATCAACTGGGTTTGAAGGGCAATAATGTGATAGAGTATGCCAGGGCCATAGCCGAAGAGCAGGGGATATCCGACAGGGTGCTGGATGCCATCTACACCATGACCGATATGTCCGAGGAGGACGCCAAAGCGGCTCTGGAGGCCCTGGGCTTGACCCGGGACATATTCAAGGAGCTGTTCCCCCGCTTTCCCTCCACCGAGGCCCAGAGGTTCGCAGAACCCCTATTCAAGCTGCTATCCCTCGACCCGCAGGTGCTCTGGAAGCTGCCGGAGCAGCTCTCTGGCGGAGAGAGGGTCAGGGCCTCCCTGGCCATCCTTCTGGCCGCCCGGCCCAGCATCGTGATACTGGACGAGCCCTTCGGTGATATCGATCCCATCACACTCCGAGAGGTCTCCAATGCCATGAAGAGGATCAATGCGGAGATGGGCACCACCATCCTCCTGGTCAGCCACCATGTCGATTTTGTAAAAGAGGTCTCTCACCGGGCCATACACATGGAGAACGGGGCGATTCTTGCGGACGGCAACCCTGCCGAAGTCTGCAATGCATTCCTGGCCTCCTGCAATGCGCCATATTTGAAGTTCGTGGAAGAACGCTGTGCAGTTAACGGATGATCGGAGATGGACGAGCAGGTTCTTGAAGTCTACCGCCAGGTGGCGGATCAGATATCGCCCGAGGAATTCCGGCTCCGGGTGGAGGAGAAGGTAGCGCTCATGGCCGGCCTGTGCGACAGCAGGACGGCGGCCATGCTGGTGGCCAGAGACCTGGGAAGCGTGGAGATCCTGACCAAGATAGGGAGCATCAGGCCGGAGATGGGAAATGTGATCTTCCAGGGCAGGGTCGTCTCCCTCTCGGCTGTGCGCGAGTTTCCCAGGTCGGACGGCTCCAAGGGAAGGGTTGCCAACATGGTCATTGCCGACGAGACGGGATCGGTGCGGGTGGCCCTCTGGGATGAGACGGCAGAGCTGATCCGCTCCGGAGATCTCAAGGTCGACCAGTGCCTGAAGGTGAGAGGCGTGGCCAAAGAGGGCTACAATGGGACCGAGGTGAGCCTCTCCCGGGGGGGCGGCCTGGAGGAGGTCGACCTGGACATCGTGCCCAGAAGCGAGCCCTATAAGATCTCCGATCTGAAGAGAGATATGGGTGAGGTGCACCTGCTGGGCGTTGTGGTGGACCCGGGTCAGATCAGACAGTTCGACCGCAAGGACGGAGGGCAGGGAAAGGTGAGAACTGTCCTGCTGGGGGATGATACCGGCAAGATCAGGCTTACCCTCTGGAATGAGCAGGCCGATTTGCCCCTGGAGAAGGGAGAAGCCCTGGAGATCATCAACGCCTCCTGCCGGGAGAGGTATGGATCTTTGGAGATATCCACGGGCAGCTACAGCACTGTGCGAAAGAGCAGCGAGAAGATAAGCTACTCCGAGAAGACCACGCCCATAGCCGAGCTGTGCGCAGGCAGCATCAGCAGCATTCGCGGCTATGTTACCGGCATAGGGGAAGTGCGCGAGTTCCAGAGGGAGGACGGCCGGACGGGAAAGGTGGCCAGCATTTACGTATCCGATGATACGGGCCGGGTCAGGGTGGCGCTCTGGGCAGAGCACGCCGACAGGCTGCAGGGGCTGGACATCGGATACCGGGCGGAGATCGTCGATGCTCTTGTCAAAGAAGGCTGGAATGAGGGCCTGGAGCTGTCCTGCGGATGGAAGACGCTGATTACTTTCGCCCCGCCCGGGTAAAGCTGTTAAGCTAAGAGGGACAACAGCAGTAGAGGATAGGAAAAAGAGGATCGGAAGAGATGGCGACGAAATTGCTGGAGGATCTGCCAGGGGTGGGACCGGCCACGGCGGAGAAGCTGCGCGAGGCAGGCTTTGGATCGATTGAGGCCATTGCCGTGGCATCGCCCGGCGAGCTGGTCAGTGCAGCAGAGGTAGGTGAGGCGACGGCAGCCAAGATCATTGCCGGGGCCAGGCAGGCGGCCGATGTGGGCGGCTTTGAGACGGGCGATCGGATCCTGGAGAGGAGGAAACTGGTGGGAAAGATCACCACCAGCAGCAAGGGCTTTGATGAACTGCTGGGCGGGGGGATGGAGACCCAATCCATTGTTGAGCTGTATGGAGAGTTCGGCTCCGGCAAGACCCAGGTGGCTCATCAGATGGCCATCAATGTGCAACTGCCCAAGGAGATGGGCGGCCTGAACGGCTCGGCAGTGATCATAGATACCGAGAACACCTTCCGGCCGGAGAGGATTGCCCAGATGGTGAGAGGCCTGCCCCCTGCTCCGGACGGCAGCGCCTGGGACCCGGATGAGTTCCTCAGGAACATCAGCGTGGCCCGGGCCTTCAATTCCAATCACCAGATACTGCTGGCGGAGAGCGCCATGGACCTGGCCGAGAAGACCAGGGAGTCGGAGAGGCCGGTTCGGCTGCTGATAGTCGATTCGGTTACTGCCCACTTCCGTGCCGAGTACGTGGGGCGCGGCACACTGGCCGACCGGCAGCAGAAGCTCAACAAGCACCTGCATGACCTGATGCGCTTTGGCGATCTCAACAATGCCCTGATACTGGTCACCAACCAGGTGATGGCCAAGCCGGACACATTCTTTGGAGACCCCACCAAGCCGGTGGGAGGGCATGTTCTCGGCCACACGGCCACATTCCGGCTCTACCTTAGGAAGTCCAAAGGAGAGAAGCGCATTGCCAAGCTGGTAGACTCGCCCAATCTGCCGGATGGAGAGGCAGTCTTCTCAGTGACCATGGAAGGGCTGAAGGATTGAAGGCCGAAAAAGGGGTGAATGGGTGACAAGGGTAAATTTGAAGGGATTTAGCCTTTGTCGATACACATCCCCCATCACCATTCAGTAGTGTTAGACTCAAGATATATATTTATTTTGTCATGCTCATGAGGATTACAGATATATCCTATCGCCGCTCAAGGCTCCACCAGCTATGTATGCGATAATTTCCTGCGGCATATTTCAAAAGGAGATCGAGGCCCTGCGCGAGCAGATGGGCTTTTCTTTCCTTGCCCGTTACCTGGGGGCGGGGCTTCATGTGGACTTTGACGATCTGAAGAGCGCCCTGGAGAAGGAACTGGACTGCTGCCGGGCGGAAGGCTGCGAAGGCATGATAGTAGCATACGGCCAGTGCCACCCCAGAATCGACGAGATCATCAGGCCCTATCATGCCGCACTCCTGGACTGCCAGAACTGCGTGGACGCCCTCATCACCAGGAAGGGCATGGAGGACAAGGCCAGAGAAGGTCTCTTCTTCTACCTCTCCCCCGGTTGGCTGGATGCCTGGCAGGACATATTCCGGCGCTTGAACTGGGGACAGCAGGAGGCCAGGATGCAGATGGGCTCCTTCAAGGGCTCTGTCTACCTGGACACACTCAAGGACGCCTCAGAGCACCAGGAGGAGCTCTTAGCATTCTTCGACTTCACCAATCTGCCTTTTGAGATCATGCCCGTAGACCTGGGCCACTTCAAGTCTCTCATTGTCAAAGCCAAAGAAAGCCTGGAGGATTGAAATTGGACGAGCTGGACGAAATTAGGAAGAATAAAATGGAGAAGATGAAGAGCGAGATGAACCGGCCGGAGCAGCCCAGGATTGAGCTGCCGGCAAAGCCGGTTGTCGTCACCGATGCCACCATAGATGCAGCAGTATCGCAGTATCCCCTGTTCATTCTGGACTGCTGGGCGGAGTGGTGCGGACCATGTCGCATGATAGGGCCGGTCATCGAGCAACTGGCCGGGGAGATGAAGGGAAAGGCGGTCTTCGGCAAGCTCAATGTCGACGAGAATATGCAGACCGCCAACAAGTACAGGATCTCCGCCATCCCTACCCTCATGGTCTTCAAGGACGGCAAGCTCACCGACAGGATTGTGGGCGCTTATCCCAAGCCCGCCCTGGTGGCAAAGATAAGCAAATTCCTCTGAAGGCATTTTGCCCTTATTTTCAAAATTTTTCAATATTATCGCAGAAAGACTTCATGGTATGCTGTTTGCTATCTTGATGGCCGGGTAGCCGGAGATGCTATAGGCCGCCCGGCTGGAGAGGTTACTGGGAGCCTGGTAGACTGCCTTTGTCCTGGAGTACTCGTCCACGCTGTAAACAGGCTTGTAGTCGTGGCTGTAGGTCATATGCGAGATGTTTCCCACCCTCTGGCTGAGATTGAAGGCGGCAGGAGAGGAATTGTTGCCGCCCTCCAGAGCGTGGACGGACTTATTTCCATAGACATCCAGATCTCTCACGGTCTTGGTCTTCTCAAATCCGGCTCGAAGGACTTTTCTCTGCCCTTCAGCATTCTGGCCGAATGCCCATAACTCATCTTCAGAGGCAGGGGCGGCAGGTCCCGCGGCAGAGAGAGCGGCAGCATCTGCCGTCAGGCTGGCTGCTGTGCGGTTGAGGCTGGTATTATTGCTAATGCTGCTGTTTAAAGAGATGTCCCGGCTATCCTGCCCCCATGAGGCCATGACCATCAAAGCTGTAATCGCCAGTGTCCAGAAAATCGCTGCTGATTTATACTGCATGTCTTCTCCCTCGAATACTGCTGTGCTAAGATCTCTCCATTGACTGTTTGCTTTCTGCGGCTAAAACCCTATCTCCTTCTCTTTGCTATGAAAAGTGCGATCATGAGAGGCACCAGAGCAGCAGCCACTCCCGGGAAGGGCGACTTTTCGCCCTCAACCGAAGCATCGGCTCTGACAATGGGCTCTGCCTCAATCACATTCTCCTCCAGGTCCATGATGCTTCTATCGCGGCCCAGGAGAAGGGTGCGCAGTTGGTACACTCCTGCCGGCAGAGTCTCATTCCAGGAGATCTCCACCGTCTCATCATCCCCAGAGAGAAGTATGGGCGTCTTCTTCTCTGTGACATTGACGGGAGTGCCGTTTTGGGATAAGATGAAACGCAAAGATCCCTCAAAGGGAACGCGGGAGTCGCCCAGCACTGTGGCGCTGGCTCCGGTCTCGTCCTGGTAGGTCTCGGTTATCAGAGCATCCTCTGTTGCCGTGAAGGAGTTCATGAAGGCCCTGGTCTGATTGTGGTTCAGCTCTACTATCTTCACCCGGCCGGAATAGTCCTGGCCGTCCTCCAGTATCTGCTTCCAGTCATAATCTCTGATGAGGGGCATGGAGTAGCTGCCTGCAATGGCCACCGCCTTCTCCCGGTTGACATACATCACCCGCTCACCCTGCATAAGCATGTAGTAAATGTCAACCACAGTGGGGTCCGAGGCGCTGATGGCCAGGTGCATGCCCCGGGAGTCTGCGCGAAAATCGCGCACGTCAAATCTTATCGGCTGCACGCCTCCATAAAAGAAGCCGTAGCATCTCCGGGATACGACGGAATCTTCTGCGCCGCTCCTCGCTTCGCTTCCATTGATTTCGGATCTGCTGCGGTACAATCTGGCGCAGACGTCATAGTTCCCCTTCTCCGCCTCAAACTTCGGCCAGACGGCAACCCAGGTGCCCGGCCCATCCAGAGATATCTCCTGGCTCGCGATCCTCTCCCCGTCACTTATCAGATCGAGCCACACCGTCATGCCGGCTGCGTCTCCCTCCACGGTGACATCTGCCGATTCAATGCTGGAGTAAATGTCGGAGATCCTTGGGGATGAAGAGAGGGCAGATCCATCTGCCGCGGCAGCCTCATCTGCAAAGCAGGCCAGCAGAGCAAAGGCCGCCAGGGCGACCAGGAGCACGGGGACGGCCAGAGGCCGGAACGCCTGATAAGGATTTGTCATGGGGATCATTTCTTGCCTTCGTTTCTGAACAGGCATAAACCTAACGTATAAGAAAAAGGTGGATCAAATAGGAAGCCAGTTGGTGAATGGGGCAATGAGGGTTATGAGCAGCGATGTCAACACCAGCCAGGTAAAAAGCGCTGCCGCCGTGCGGCTCAGCCTCTCAGCCTCCGCCGGCGCCACCACCTTTTCAAAGCCGATCTGGAGGAGGTCCTTGAATATATACCCGCCGTCCAGCGGCCCGGAGGGGAGGCAGTTGAAGAGGCCGGCATAGAGGTTGATCCAGCCGATCCAGAGCAGCAGGTTGGCGATCCAGAAGAACCTGCTCCCCAGAGGCTCCGCCCACCCGGTCGGCTCAAAGACGGCAGTCAGCCATCCGGAGAAGCCGGGAAAGCCCTTGTCAGCAAATCCGGTTATTCCGGTGAACGGCAGGCTGAGCAATAGATGAAAGCCGTCGATACCCATGCCGGGGATCTCCTTCAATGCCTGCAGAAATCGCCTGGCAGAAGGCTCCTGCAATACTGCGCCTCCCCAGTAGACAGCGTCTCCGGAGATGCCTATGCCTATGAATCCGGCTCTGTCTTCGGCACCATCCTCACCGATGCTCTCTTTGGAGGTGAGATTGACAAGGTACTCATTGCCCTGGCCGGTTTCTATGGTGATGACCTGGCCGGGGCGGGTGGAATTCATCTGCTCCCGGAAGGCTTTCAGGTTCTCTGTCTTCGTCCCGTCGATCTCTGTGATCACGCTCTTTGCCGGCAGATCCGCCTCCTCAGCCGGCGAGCCGTTGAAGACAGATGCCACCATGATGCCGCGTGACGGCTGACCGCCGAGATGCAATACCTGCTCGCGGTCGTCTTGCAAAACCCGGACGCTGGCCTCGTTGCCGGCCAGGTCGGTGGAGAGCTCTGACAGGTTGCTCTCATCCCTTCCATCGACCTGCAGCACAACCATTCCGCTCTCAAATCCTGCCCACTCCGCTGCCGAGCCCTCCGACACATCCACCACCATCACTCGGTCCACAGGATTGATTGAGCCTATGACCGGCCCGAAGAAAAGGGCCATGGCAATTGCCGCCACAATGAAGTTGGATATCACCCCGGCAGACAGGATTCGGATCCTGGCCCCCTTGCTCACCAGTGGCGGCCTGTCCTTTGACCCAAAGAGCTCCTCTTCATCCGGCTCGACGAAGGCAGCGATCGGCGCCATCATGAATGCGACGATGCCCATGGACTTGACGCGCACCCCCTCCACCCGGCTCAATATGCCATGGGCGAACTCATGCACAAGCATGGTCACGAAGAGGGCGATCCATCCCCAGACAAAGGGTATGTACTCATTAATTCCGGGGATGAGCAGAATATTGCGCGGGGCATTGTAGCTGCTGGGTGCAGGTGGCTCTCTGATCATGACATAGGTCATGAGCAGTACCAGCAGGAGGAAGTAGGCCATGCTCAGCACCACCATCGGCACACCCGCTGAAGCCACTATCCTCCAGAACCTCCTGGGGCGGGAGAGCCTATCCAGCAGATTGAGGCCCTTTTTGGTACGGAGGAATATGAGCAGAGGAAGTCCCTGCAGCCCGCCCACGGTTATTCCCCTGCTCTTCCATTTTTCGCTGTTTTGCAGAGGCATCAAAATGATGGAGTAAAGGCCGATCAGAGCCAAGGCTATGAGGATATTGTCGGTCAGACCCAGTTGCACAGGCAGATCCATATCTCTTCTCGCCGGATTTAAGCGACTCTACGCGCTGATCAAAGAATGCCCTGCTCCTTCAGCTCTTCTTTGGCCAGCTCTTGATGCTTCTTTTCCAGGAAGCTGTAGACGTTGCCGTGAGGAGCGCCGTCGAGAAGCATTTCGATTGCAGCCCGGGCCACTCTTATCTGCTCCGGATAGCCCAGGAGAGCCACGGTTTTGCCGTAGACCGATACCTTTGCCCCGGAGAGCCTCTCCATGATCTCGCGGGAGCGGCCGTCCTTGCCTATGATGCGGCCTTTGATTCTGGCCATGTCGCTCTTGGTGCCCAGGATCTTGGACAGGTCAAGCACATCGAGCATCAGCATATCGTCGTCGAGAATCGCGAGAGCCCTCTCCGGAGAAAAGCCCCTGCCTATGGCTTTGACCAGGTCCAGGACCCTCAGGCCCTGCAAGGGGTCTTCTGCAGATGCAATGGATATGCCGCCCGTCTCGCTGTCAATCTCAAGGGTGGTCTTGGTCTTCTCTTCAATGAGGTGCTTCATGGACCCGCCGGGCCCTACCAGCACGCCAACTCTCTCCTCAGGAATCTTAACATCCAATTCAATCATCCTTCCTTATCTCTTTCCCACCGGTCTCTCTTTCCTTTAGCCTTTGCCGCCTCATCGGCTTCGGCCCTTTTATCGGCCTCTTGCCTGTCCCGGCGCAGCCTCTCCCATATCTCCTCAGCCGTGCCCACATTATATTTCTTTTTAAAGTAGTGAGAAATATTGGCGATATCGCGCTCCAGAAATCTGCGGGCCATGGGATGATCCAGGGTGACCGACTGTCCCATGTCGATTATCACCGGCTCGCCCTGGCTGTAGAGGATATTGAACTCGCTGAGATCGGCATGGACGAGCCCGGCGCGATTATACAGCCGGGAGACATATTCGGCGATCTTATCATAAATGCGCTTTGCCTCATCGCCCTCCAACTGCACGTCCTTTAGCGGTGGAGCAACATCATCTCCACTGCCCACCAGTTCCATGACCAGTATGTTCTCTTTCATGGCAACCGGATGGGGCACGGCCACGCCCATTTCCTCAGCCCGCATCAGGTTTCGGAATTCTTTGCGGGTCCAGGCGCAGACCACGGCCCGCTTTGTGCCCTTCACACTGCCAAATCTGGGATCGCCGTGCAGATAGTCCTGCATGGAATTGAAATTGCTGGTGGATATGCGGTAGATCTTCAGGGCCAGCTCTCTCTCGCCGGCTTTGGCTCTGAAGATGTTGGCCTCTTTTCCAGTGCAGACAGAGCCGCCCAGGGCATCGATCACGCCCTTGCTGGCCAGGCTGTAGAGGTCCATCAGGGTACGCCTGTCGAATACCGCGTCCTGGACGTTCAGATCATCCGAGTCCTTTATCCTGGTGCGAAGAATATCGATTCTGGTATCGAAGTCTTCAGCCCGGTCACGTCTGCTCATGTATCTTCAGGAGGTTCCTTTCAGAAATCCCTTGCGCTGCAGCCAGTCGACCTGCGGTCCGGTGTACCGCCAGACGACATCTGCCTTCTCGTTCTGGAACTCCCAGGGGATGATTATGACAACGTCGCCCTCTCTGATCCAGATTCTCTTCTTCATCTTGCCCGGGATGCGGGCCATTCTGGTTATGCCGTCAATGCCTCTTACCTTTATGCGATTGGAGCCGAGCAGGCTTTCTACATGCCCGAATATCTCTCGATCCTGTTTGCGGGGGAGACGAACTCTGGTTATTACAGCTCCTTCTTCTTCCCTGCCATGACCTCTGTTATACAGCTTATCACCTCAAATAATAGTAAAGGACTTATAACGAGTTACTACTCATCTATCCTTGTGCGCTCGCCCTGAAAAGCACTCTTAAATAGTTAAAGCTTGTGTCGGGCAAAATGCAAGTGGGCCCGACGCGATTCGAACGCGTGATCCCCGCCGTGTGAAGGCGATGTCATAACCAGCTAGACCACAGGCCCTCGGAGTAAGCAAGTTGGGCATCAGATATTAGTATCTTGCCCTTGAATAGCCCCGGGAGATGCCCGGCAGTGCTTGCATCAGGCCCCGGCGGGGAGATGGAGCTGCCCCGTCCAGGGCGGGAAGGAATTATTTAAATACTAATTCGCGAAGCTAATAAAATGAATGAGTTTCAGATTGAGAAACCCAGCTTATACCTTTTATGAGCAGCTTGTTAAGTCAAGAATTCTCTCCGGAGACCCGGTGGAGCATGTGGCGATAATTCAGGATGGAAACCGCAGATTTGCATTGCGGAAGGGCCTGTCCACCTTTTTAGGCCACAGCCTGGGGGCGGAGACCTCGGAGAGGGTGATCGAATGGTGCGTGGAGATGAAAGTCATGCACCTGACCCTCTATGCCTTCTCCACAGAAAACTTCTCGCGAAATGAGGGGGAGAAGGAGTATCTCTTCGATCTGATCCGGGACAAGTTCGCAGATCTCAGCCGCTCCAAAAAGATTCACGACAACCGGGTTCACGTGCGAGCCATCGGCAGGCTGGAGATGCTGCCCGCAGAATTGCAGGAGCAGATTCGCCGGACGGAGGAGGCTACGCGAGGGTATGACCGCATGTTCCTCAATATCGCCCTGGCTTACGGGGGTCAGCGGGAGCTGGTGGATGCAGCGCGCAACCTGGCCCGCATGGTTATGGAGGGGCGCATCCGCGCCGAGCAGGTGGACGAGCAGCTCATCGCCCGGCACCTCTATCCCCAGGACGGCACTCCTGTGCCCAAGGTGGACCTGATCATCCGCACGGGGGGCGACTGCCGCACCTCCAACTTCCTGCCCTGGCAGGCCAATGGCAACGAATGCGCCGCATACTTCTGCGCCCCCTACTGGCCGGAGTTCCGCAAGATCGATTTCCTGCGCGCCATGCGCACGGCTCAGACCAGGGCATGCAGCCAACAGGCTTAATTACCTGAAGCATGCCATGAGGGATGTTTTGTCCCGATGGGGTAGTGGACATCCCGGAGGCCTGCGGAGCAGTTGCGCAGCAAGCCTTCAACCCGGGTTCGAATCCCGGTCGGGACGTTGGTTTACCGGCAATAGTCGCCAGAAAGCGATTTGAGCTCAAAGTGTCGCACCGCAGTCATTCACGGTATCTCACCAGCAGGGATGACTCAGGCTAAGTGAGGGCCTCAAAGGATTTCTTGCTTTTCTTTGAAAATCCTTTGCGAAATATGATTTTTTTTTCTTCATCTTCAAATAGGCGGGCAAAGATGGATCAGGCCATTTTACTAATGAAGGGCTCCGTAATGAAACTACCGCCTTAGTGGCCGAATTCTCCCTGATAATTTTTAGATTGCCTCACAATGCAAGAACCGTTAACAGATACCATATTGAAGATTCCCGCCACCGAAACTCAAACATTTTTTGATGATATGATCCTGTCCTTCAACGAACTGAGCAATCTGCTCAAAGACCATGCATCCTCTAGGGCAGTGAGCTTGCAGAGCTTAACCAGAAAGCATCTGTAGCCATCAAGGCTGCGCGGTCGCCCATCAGCTTCTTCTGAGCTAGAATGCAAATCGAATACTTTGGTTTTTAAATGGGAACTCTCTGATCAGGAGTTTATCAAGAACTGTTCTGTAGTAAATGGTCTTTAGGGACTTGTGCCATTGAGATGAGCTTTTCTCTTGCCGGTGCGCTCATAGCGTGACCTGTATTTGCTATTCGGCTTCAAGCTACATTGCCTCGTTAACAAGCTGGTAGTTGCCTTCCTAATACTTTTATTCGGATTGACAAGATAATCTTCTGCTAAGTCTACTATTTTTATTGGCTCTGTTTCTCTCCTAAAGTTTCGCGACTTGGGGATGCAGGGCTAATATAATTTCTCATGGGAAAATAACTTGCTGCCATTTCGTAGACTACAAGTCCTTTCCTGGCACTTGATATTACTGCTATTTTACATCAAATCTGGTACTCTACCACTAAGAAGCAAAGAGTTTATATATACGATACGGTATTGCATAGTTAGGATAAATCGAAATGACTGCAACACGCAAATCCATACTGGAAAAGAACAGGCAGCGTACATTGACATTGCCACCAGAAATCGATGAGTTCTTAGACACCCTCCCTATTGGCCAGAGATCCTCTTATGTAGTGGAGGCCATTCGTGAGAGGAGAGAAATCGAAAAGCTAGTCGAAGAATATCGGCCAGATGGTAGGAAGCTATCTGATTGGGTGATAGAGGTTAAGAGGACCTGGATAAAAGAGGCCGCAAAGAGGGCGGCAGAAAAAGAGGCCAATAGGCTATGAATCAATAGCCTTCGCATCTTTATCTAGCAGCTCTATGCTTTGGGAAATGTCTATCCAAATCTCCTTGCTTGGAAGGCTTCCTGTTATAATTATCTCGACTCGATCAGACGGCCATGCCATCAAGGCACCAAAATATTCGCCTTTGTGGTTACGAACAATCCCACTTATATAACCACCGGCTGCAATAGGATTGCCAATATAATGAATCGAGGACCTATTGCCTAAGGGCACGTAATCCATAAGCTCTTCAAGTGTTTCTTCTTCAAGAAATAAGGCGTAATCTGGCATTGGATTCTCAAAATCCCTCACAATCACAGTTATAATTGGCCTATCATGCCATAATGTAGTACTTGATTTTGTGTAATTGAGCCCATAATTGCCCGGCAGAACCGGTGAAGATGTTATCTCATCGATAATAGGTAATGACGCATTAAAGCTCACGTCATGGATACCAACAGGAATTGAGTGATTTGTCGCATTTGATCCTTCT
>CAYQKI010000006.1:0-3155 GCA_964418105.1 uncultured Methanotrichaceae archaeon
ACCTGCTGCCATCATACCTGCGGAAACCTGGCCCTTCAGGAGTACATGCAGGGAGTGCTTCCTGCACATGATACCGATTCCTCCAGCAGCTCGGCCAGCGCATCCAAGAGTTCCCGTTCCAGTTCACCATCCCCACGTCAGAAGTCTCACTCCAGCGGAGGGGCTACTGCCCATAACCAGACCCTGTCGGCGGGATTTGGCAGCGAAGCCTCCCCCCAGCAGCAGCCATCAGATTCACCCACCAGCGAGGTTAGCGGATTTGTGATGGAAGCGGTGGAGACGAGGGTCTCAGAGCCCTCAGCATCCTCTGCACCGGTGCTGGCGATTGGCTTGGTTTTGGCGGTCCTCTTCGCCATGTGGGTGGGATTCAGAGGCAGAGGATGATGATGCATTTTTTCCTGGCTCAGCTTTTTCCATCGGCACATAGAGAATTATTTATAGCCCATGCGAATATGTACTTAATTCTATTTCTCAGCAGGAGCAGTTTAGAGATGGCGCAATCTGGAAAGGGTCTAAAGCCGAGAATTTACGGCAATATGCCTGCCGTATTCTTGAGAAAGGATGGCAAATTCGAGATAAAGCTGCAGATCACGGGAGGCATGCTAACTCCGGAGCAGGTGCAGCGGGCGGGAGAGGTCGCAGCCAGATACGGCTCAGAGGTCCATCTCACTGTGCGCCAGGAGCTGTCCATCATGGGTGTGCCGGAGGAGCATCTGGAAAAGGCCCTGGCCGAATTGAAGGAGGTGGGCCTTGCTCCCGGATCGGCCGGGATGGTGTTTCGCAATGTGGTCTCCTGCCTCGGCTCCACCTATTGCTTCAAGGCTGCCGCCGAGACGACCGGGCTGGCCAGGGAGATAGGCAGCCGCTTTTCCGGAGAGAAGACGCCGGGTCCACTTAAAATGGGAATCGGAGGCTGTCCCTTTCCCTGCACCAGGCCGCAGTTCAATGAGATCGGTCTGATGGGCAGGGTCAGGCCGGAGATCGACCTGGACAAGTGCACGGGCTGCGGCAAATGCGTTGAGGTGTGCAAGGTGGGTGCCACCAAAATTGTCGACGGAAAGGCGGTCATAGACTACAATAAGTGCGTCATGTGCGGGCGGTGCGTAGCCATTTGCCCGGAGGCTGCCAAGTACCGAGCCGCAGAAGGTTTCATCGTATTCGTGGGTGGCAGGGGAAGCTGGCCGCCTCATGAGGGCTGGACCCTATGCGACATGGTGCCGCGCGAGGAGATCATTCCCCTGATTGAGAGGATTATGCAGGTCTACAGGGAAGGAGCAAAGCCGGGCATGAGGATCAGGGAGTTCATAAACTCCATAGGCTTTGAGGAGTTCAAGAGAAGGGTCTTGGGCTGAAGACTTGCGTCCGACTCCGTATCCTTGAGGGTTACCACATGCCTGAGAAGAAGGCGGCAATAATTGCGGAAGAGCTGACCAAGCGCTATGGCGATCTCCTGGCTGTAGACCACATCAGCTTTCAGGTTAATGAGGGCGAAATATTCGGCTTTCTGGGGCCCAACGGCTCAGGCAAGACCAGCACCATTCGCATGTTGGTCGGCCTCTCCCGGCCTTCGCAGGGTTCGGCCAGCGTTCTCGGATATCATCTTCCCGGCGGGCTCTCCCGGGCCAGGAGATATGTGGGTGTGGTGCCCGACGTATCCAATCTTTATGAAGAGCTGTCCGCGAGGGATAACCTGCTCTTCATGGCCCGGCTTTACGGCGTGCCCCGAGCGGAGCAAAATTCGAGGGCCGACCGGCTGCTCAAGGACTTCGGCCTTTATGAACGAAAGGATGACCTTTTCGGCACCTTCTCCAGGGGGATGAAGCGAGCCCTCACCATAGCCGCCGCCCTGATGCACGAGCCACGCCTGCTCTTTCTGGACGAACCGACGGCTGGCCTTGATGCAGCCGCAGCCCGCTCCCTGAGAAGCCTCATATCCGGATTGCGGGAAAAGGGCCTGACCATCTTTCTCACCACCCATTATCTGGCTGAGGCGGACATGCTCTGCGATCGCATAGCCATACTGGTGCGGGGCAGGATTGTTTCGATCGACAACCCAGAGGGGCTCAAGCGTCAGGTGCGGGGCCAATCGCTGATCGAGTTCTCCTTTCAGGGCGACGTCTCGGGACTGCTGGCTGATATTCAATCCAGGATAAAAGGGGCGGAACAAGTCGTTTTGGACGGCGGCCGCATCAGGATCTACGGCGGCGACCCGCCAAGGGTATTCGATGCCGTTTTCCAGTTTTCCAGGGATTGCGGCATAGGCATCGAATCGGCCAACACCGTCCGCCCGAGCCTTGAAGACGCCTTTCTCAGGATAACCGGCCTCTCCCCGCAGGCTATGGCATCGGAGAAGGGCGCGGGCAGGGGCCAAGGGGGCAGAGGATGATGTGGCGGGATCAAATGCGGGGCATCTATCACATCGCCCTCAAGGATATGAAGACCTATTACCTCAAGCCACCGGCCATAAGCTGGGGCATGGTCTTTCCGCTGGCCTGGACGCTGGCCTTTTACCTCCGCAATCCGGGCGACTTTGCGGAGTTGGTGCCGGGGCTGCTGGCCATGACAATAGTATTCAGCACCACTGCGGCGGAGGCTGTGGTCATAAACTTTGAGTTGAGGCTTGGGACGCTGGAGAGGCTGCTCCTGGCGCCTTTGACGGTTACGTCAGTTCTGCTGGGGAAGGTTTTGGGCGGCTTTCTCTTCGGCCTGATTATGACGGGTATTGTGGCCGCCGGGTCCATCATTTATCTGGGATTGCAGCCGGACATCTCCGGAATGGCTCTGATCTCGCTGATCTCTCTTCTAGTCTTCTCCGCCATGGGCGCCTTCTTCAGCGTATCCGTGCGGGAGGTCTTCGAGGCCCAGACCCTGCTCAATCTCCCCAGGTTCCTCATGGTCTTCCTCTGCGGCGTGGTGTATCCGGTATCAGCCCTGCCCGAGGGCCTGCAATCGCTGGCGCGGCTGTTGCCCTTGACTTACACGGTCCAGGGGTTGAAGGCATCTATTTTCCAGTCAGAAGGCCCGGCATTGCTCCGGGATTTCCTTGTTTTATCCTTTTTCTTGATTTTATTTCTTCTCCCTGCCATCAGGTTGCTGCAAAGGAGGTTCAGTTAAATGAAACGCCCCATAAAAGCATTGAACGCTGTGCGGGATGG
>CAYQKI010000006.1:3255-11310 GCA_964418105.1 uncultured Methanotrichaceae archaeon
AGGACATGTGCCCTGGAACCATGGATTTCAAGGTTGCATCAGGGGGAAAGATGGCCTTTGAGGAGACCGGCCCGGTTGATATTGTGGGCTTCGTCTCCTGTGGAGGGTGCCCTGGGAAGAGGGCGGTCAGCCGGGCGGCTCAGATGGTGGAGCGCGGTGCAGAGGCCATAGTCATCGCCTCCTGCATCAGCAGGGGAAATCCCATAGGCTTTCCCTGCCCGCACTACGAGGAGATGAAGGAGAGCATAGCCAAGAAAATTGGGCCCAGCATAAAGATGATTGATTGGACGCACTAAGCTCTCTTTTTGGCAGCGATGGCCACGAAAGCTCCCCTTCCGTGGCCCTCTTCAAAGGGCTCTGCTGCCCTCATATCTTTGCTGCTCTGAAATACGGTCTGGCGGGTGGTGATGTGGTCAAAATCAAGGCTTTGCAGCCAGCCCATAACCTGATCCACTGAAATGAAGCGAGCATACTTGTAGAACTTGCTGGTGGCCTTCTTTCTTTCATAATCCTTGCCTAGAGGACTGTTGCAGTCGATCATGCCAATGATGATCACTCCCCCCGGCTTTAAAACCCTCTTTGCCTCCACCAGAGCTTGCATGGGATTTTCCAGGAAACAAATAATAGTCACCATCAGCACGAAGTCGAATGATTCATTCTGGAAGGGGAGGGCCTCCGCCCTTGCCTCATGAACATCGATGCCTCTTTTTCTCGCCATCTCAGCCATCGCTTTTGCCGGTTCCACACCGATCCCTATGCCCAGGGGCTCAGCGAACCGTCCCGTTCCAACGCCGACCTCCAGGCCGGTTGCTGCGGTGGGGATGATGTCTCGAAGGGCCAGGATCTCAGACTGATATGCGGCAGCATTGTCGTCAAACCATTCATCGTACTCCGCCGCATGCTCTTCAAAGATTTCAATATTTTTCATAATCGTCCGCCACAAATTCCAGGATTGCCCTTCAGCAAATGAACTTTTGGTTTTACCTTCCGCCCCGCCAATTTAGTAGGATTATTCTTATGAGACGCCGCGCGTTGCCTGGCTTTCTCGAAAGCAACCATGCCGCAGATGAACTTGAAAGAAATCTTTTTCAAAGCAAAGCACCCATAATAATGCACATGCCGGATAATAGCTACCTCTGCCTGGCCTCACCCATGCACCGCCTCACCGAGCCGGCCATACGCGCCGCCATATCCGCGCTTGCTATTGATCTTCACCCTCGCGAGGGCTGTCGCGGGCTTGATGCCGCCTGCGGAAATGGGGACCACAGCCTCTGGCTCGCCCAGCCCCTCCCGCCCGGTGGGCTGGTAACGGGCCTTGACATCTGCAGGGAGGGGCTGCTTCAGGCCAGGGAGTCCTCGGAAAGAGCAGGTTTGACGGATAGGCTGGCCTCTATCCAGGGAGACCTGCTCCGTCTGCCTTTTCAGGACCACGCCTTCGATTGGGCCTGGTGCGCAGACGCTCTCTGGCCCGGGCCGCAGTTCCAGGGATTTCTGGGAATGGACTTATTGCCCGTCCTGCGGGAACTGGTGCGGGTGGTAAGGCCGGGCGGGCTCGTTGCCGTATTATTCTGGTCGTCTCAGCGCCTCCTGCCCGGCCATCCTTTACTTGAGGCCCGGCTCAATGCCACCCGGGCGGCATGCTATCCCTTTGAAGAGGACTGGAGCTACAGGGATCACATCCTCTCCGCTCCCATTTGGCTGCAGGATGCAGGGCTTGAGGAGATCCAGGGGCGCACACTTGCAGCCGATCTGCTCTCTCCCCTCTCCGGCCAGGTCCGGGACGATCTTGCCGCCTGCTTTCAAATGCTCTGGGGCAGGGCAGTGCCGGAGCTTTCAGATGCCGATAGAATGCAGTTTGAGCGGCTCTGCGGCAAAGAGTCCCAGGATTTCATTGCCGATCGGCCCGGATATTACGCCTTCATCACCTACACCCTCTTCTTTGGCCAAGTCCCTTCCCGCCCGAAATGATCTTCACCATTCCCTAATTTTTTCGAGCAGCAAATTAAAATATATTCGACCCCATTGATTCCTTGTGGAAGGCAATATCCTGGCAGCTTTGGCTTTGACTCTGTTCGCCGGCCTGGCCACCGGCATCGGCAGCCTGGCAGCTTACTTCATACCCCGGCCCGATATGCGCTACCTATCCATCAGCCTTGGTTTTGCCGCCGGGGTGATGGTCTACGTGGGCTTCGTCGACCTCTTCTGCAGCTCGAAGAGCGTCATTGGATTCGGCTATGCAAATCTCTTCTTCCTGCTGGGGCTGGCCCTCATCTACGCCCTCGACCACCTCATCCCCCATATTCACATGGACGGCCAGGTGGACTCTCAATGCAACAGACTCTACAGAAGCGGCATAATGACCACCATCGGCATAGCCATTCATAATCTGCCGGAGGGGATGACTGTGGCCCTGGTCTCCCTGGCTGACCTGCGGCTGGGGATTCCCGTGGCCGTAGCCATTGCCATTCATAACATTCCGGAGGGGATGGCCTGCAGCATTCCCCTCTACTGCGCCACATCCGACCGGAAGAGGGCCTGCCTGCTCTCCTTTGCTGCGGGAATGACCGAGCCCCTGGGGGCTGTACTGGCCGTGCTGCTGCTCTATCCCTTCCTCAATGACTGGCTGCTGGCTGCAGCCTCCTCCCTGGTGGCCGGGATAATGGTCTTCATAAGCTTTGACGAGCTGCTGCCCATAGCTAACAGGTACGGAAGCGAGCATATTGCCAACATCGGGCTCATTGCCGGGTTTTCTGTAATGATGGCCGGCCTGTACCTGATGGGAAACTATTAGTTCATAAGATCTAAATAATTTGAAATATAAAAAACGATGGTGATTGATGATGAAAGCAATACTTTCAGGCAGCATGTGCCTGCTGCTGGCGGCCCTTTTGGGCAGCGTCTGTGCCGCCGGGGCGGATGAGCAAAATCAGGATCTTCTCAATGTAGAAGAGAACCATACCAGCTCAGTTAACCAAAGTGCCCTCGTCCAGGCCCTGGCAGGAGAGCCATCTGGAGAGCTGACCGCCTCCGAGAGAGAGGACCTGCTTTATATGGCTGAGGAGGAGAAGCTGGCCGGTGACGTCTACTCGGCCCTGAATGATAAGTGGAATCTGCGGGTCTTTGATAATATAGGCCGGGCGGAGCGAACCCACGAGGCATCCGTCCAGACCCTTCTTGCCAGGTACTCGCTCTCCGATCCTACCCTGGCAGATGGAGAGTTCTCCAATGAGACCTTGCAGGATCTATACTATGACCTGGTGAGCAGAGGAAACACCTCCATCGAGGAGGGCCTTGAGGTCGGAGCAGCAGTTGAAGAGATCGATATCCTTGATTTGAATGAGAGCATGTCGCGAACCGGCCGGGAGGATTTGCTGCTGGTCTACAGCAATCTGCGGCGGGGATCAGAGAACCACCTGAGGGCTTTTGTCAATAATCTGGAGAGGTGGGGTGTGGAGTACTCACCCCAATATCTGCCCCTTGAGGAATATGATGCCATAATGGCACAGTAGCATGTGCAATGATAGAAACGCCTTCCGTGATGAGGGTCGCCCTCTATTCACTGATATTCAACCTATCTCTGCTGGCGGCCAAGCTGCTGCTCTCAGCGCTCACCGCCAGCCTGGCTCTGCGGGCCGATGCCGTCCATACCCTGGTGGATGTCCTGGCTTCGGTGGCACTCATACTGGGCCTCAAGATATCGGAGAGGAAGAGCGAGTTCTTTCCCCTGGGGCTTTACAAGGTAGAGAATGTAGCCTCCATCGCCATCTCATTTCTGCTCTTCCTCACCGCCTATGAGATATTTCTTGAGGCGGCTCTGGGCGCAGAGCAGGCTGTCCCCTATCAGGGGTACGCTCTACTGGCTGTGGCTGCTATCATCCCGCTCCCTTATCTATTCGGCAGCTTTCAAATCCGGGTGGGACTCCAGACGGGATCGCCGAGCCTCGTAGCCGACGGCATTCAACACCGGGCTGATGTCCTCACCTCATCCCTGGTCTTGCTGGCCCTGGCTGCCCAGAGCATCGGCTTTCCCCTGGACAGGATTGCAGCGGCTATCATCTCCCTGGTAATAGTCAAAGAAGGATGGCATATCCTGGTAGACGGCATGCGAGTCCTCCTGGACGCCTCAGTGGACGCCAAGACACTGGAGAAGATTCGCTCAATGATAATTCAGGCACCTGAGGTTGCCGGCATCGAGGATCTGGTGGCCAGAAACTCCGGGCGCTACCTCTTTGTCCAGGCCAATCTGCTGTTCAGGGTGTCAGATCTCAAGAGAGCCCATCTGGCCGGCAGGCGCATCGAGGCAGAGATAAAAAAGGAGCTGCCACAGGTGGACCGGGTCACCATTCATTATCAGCCTATCCAGAGGAGCATCCTCAGATATGCCATTGCCCTGCGTGATTCGTGGGGTGGATTGAGCGATCACTTCGGCGAGTCGCCCTATTTTGCCCTGGTGGATATAGACCTGCAGATGAAGGCCGTCAGCCGACAGGAGATCGTGGCCAATCCATACCGAGATCTGGCCAAGGGGAAGGGTCTGAAGGTAGCCCGTCTCTTGCTGACATACAAGCCGGATATGATCATATGCAAAGAGAGCCTGGCCGGAAAGGGTCCTGGATACGCCTTTGCCGAGGCTGGTGTGGAGAGCATCCTGACCGGGGCACAGAGCCTGGAGGAGTTGGTCCGGAGCCTTGCCGGGACCGGTGCTGGGGGTGCGGAAAGTGGCAATACGGGAATGGTACCATGAGAAATACTTAAATACTAAATCGCATATATGCATAATTATTCTGTGCAGTGATTATCATATAACGCGAGGTTTGAAATGAAGGTATGTGTTACTGCAGCAGCGTCAGGTATTGACGCTCCCGTGGACCCCAGATTTGGGCGGTGCCCATTTTTCGTGGTGGTCGACCTGGACAGCATGAGTGAAAAATCCATTCCCAACGCCAATGTCAATGCAACAAGCGGCGCTGGGATACAGGCCGCTTCGGAGGTGGCAAGGCAGGGTGCTTCAGCTCTGATAACCGGAAATATAGGCCCCAATGCCATGCAAACCCTATCTGCGGCAAAGATCGATGTCTATTCTCACCAGGGAGGTGCGACAGTCAGGGCGGCAGTGGAGTCGTTCCAGAGGGGAGAGCTCTCCAAGATCGAAGCGCCGTCCGTTCCGGCTCACGCCGGCATGGGCCAGGGACGGGGTCCCGGTCAGGGCATGGGCCGGGGAAGGGGTGGCCAGGGAGGCGGCAGAGGACGGGGCCAGGGTCAGGGCACAGGCAGCGGGGGATGGCAGCAGTGAAGGTCTGCGTTCCCACCATGGGGCCCGCCGGCATGGAGGAGTACATCTGTCAGCACTTCGGACGCGCTCCTACATTCACTATTGTGGATCTGGAGAGCGGAGATGTGAATGTGCTTCCCAATGTGAGCGAGCATATGGGCGGGGTGGGCCTGCCCACAGAGACCATCTTTGCAGCCGGAGTTCGGGTTATGATCGTGGGTGGGCTTGGCCCCAAAGCCGTCCAGGCCTTCAGCCAGGCTGGAGTCGATGTATTCGTTGGTGCAACAGGAACCGTCAAGGATGCCATAGATGACTGGCGGGGGGAGATGCTGACCCGCGCCGACCTGGACAATGCCTGCAAAGACCATAAGCATTAGGCATCAAGCTATCTCGAGGTATCCAATTGAAGATCTCCATAGCCAGCGGTAAGGGGGGCACAGGAAAGACTCTGGTGGCTACATCACTGGCTGTGTCCAGGGCTCTGCAGACCGGCAGGACGATCACAATCGCTGATTGCGATGTCGAGGAGCCCAATTCCTTTCTTTTCTTCCCTGACAGGGTTCTTTCAGGGAGCAAACAGTGCCATGTTTCTGTGCCGGTCATTGACGAAGAGAAGTGCAGCCATTGCGGCAAATGCGCTGATTTCTGCGCCTATCATGCCCTGGCAGCCCTTCCCCAGACGGTCCTGATATTTCCTGAGCTGTGCCACGGTTGCGGTGGCTGCAGCATCATCTGCCCTGAGAAGGCGGTGGGCGAAGGCGTGAGACCGGTGGGTGAGATATTTCAAGCCGTCTGCCGCGGGGTGCGGATCGTCTGGGGAGAGCTTGCCGTGGGTGAGGCACGCACCACCCCTCTCATCAAAGCGGTTAAGGATCTGGCAATGAAGGAATGTCCAGAAAATGACGTTCGCGGAGACTGCGACGTTATAGTGGACTGCCCGCCCGGCACCTCCTGTTCGATGGTTGAGTCAGTTCGTGATACCGATTTTTGCCTTCTGGTCACCGAGCCCACTCCCTTCGGCCTCTATGATCTGGATATCGCCATCAAGGTGCTGGAGAAGATGAAGATACCCCGGGCGGTGCTGGTCAACAAGGGCGGTATGGGCGACAGAGGTGTTTACGACTATCTGGAAAAAAGAGGCATACCCTTGCTCATGGAGATACCCATGGACCGGAGGATTGCTGAGCTGTACTCCAGGGGGGAGATCTTTGTCAACAGTATGCCGCAGTGGCAGGCAAGGTTTGCCGGCCTGATGGACAGGATCGAGGAGATGGTGGCATGAAGCAGATGGCTGTGGTTAGCGGCAAGGGGGGCACGGGCAAAACCTCAATCGTAGCCTCTCTGGCGGCATTGGCCTGCGGCAGGGCTGTATTTGCCGATTGTGATGTCGACGCCCCCGATCTGCACCTCATACTCCGGCCGGAGATCCGGGAAGAGCGTCCATTCTTTGGGATAAAAAGGGCTTTTATCGATGCCGAGAAATGCATACAGTGCGGCTCATGCATGGAAGCATGCCGGTTTTCAGCCATCAAAGACTACAAGGTCGATTGCGCCCGCTGCGAGGGCTGCGGCGTCTGCAGCCTGGTCTGTCCTGCGGATAGCGTCTCAATGGCAGATAGCCAGGCTGGCACTGCCTATCAGTCTGAGACCCGTTTCGGCCCCATGGTCCATGCCGAGCTGTTTCCGGGCGAGGAGGCATCGGGAAAGCTGGTGGCAATGGTCCGGGAGATGGCCAGAGATCTGGCCGCGACCCGTAACCTCGATCTGGTCATAATCGACGGCTCTCCCGGCATCGGCTGCCCGGTGATCGCATCTCTCACCGGAGCCGACCTGGCACTGATGGTTACCGAGCCCACCATAACCGCAGAGCACGACCTGGAGAGGATCCTTCTCGCAGCGGCTCATTTCGGCATAAAGGCCGCCGTCTGCATAAACAAGTATGACCTGAATGCAGAGGCTGCAAGGCAGATTGAGGATCTGTGCGCTGATCGGGGGATCATGGTTGCGGGCAGGCTGCCATATCACTCCTCAGTTGTCTTGGCCATGACGGAAGGCCGGACGGTGGTGGAGGTAGGCGGTCCGGTGGCCGCAGCCATATCGGAGATGTGGTGCTTTTTAGAGAGTGCATTGAATTGATGGGGGGGTTTTATCTGAATGTCTGAATCTGCAAATCCAATAAAGATGAGCGTTTGGGCGGCGCTGTTTATATCAATTGCGTGCCAGGCCGAGGCTCAGTTGGATCCGCTGGCTACAGATATATTTGCATTGCCGGAGGATACGAGAAGGACGAGCAGCCTGGAGGAAAAGGTCTACATCGACCCAAATGCTGATCCGTTGGGCATAGATGCCCTGATGCGTCCTATTGATACTCAGCATACGTCGGAGTATCTGGAAAAATTATCAAGCGGCTCGCCTTCAAGCCCCGCTGTTGCCACTGATCTGGGGGGGAATTGGACGCTGAATCTATCGGGCGGCACCGTCGGCAGCGCTTATCTGCATCTGGTGCAAAACATGGATGCTGTATTTGGACGCGGAACACTCGCCTCCAGCACGGCAGGCAAAGCCAGCGTATTCCGAGCCACTTCCGCCAGCGGCTATATGGCGAAGGATGTCCTGCATCTGGATCTATTGGATACGCATAATTTGATCCTCTACCGCTGCACATTGACCGCAGGACGTGATTCTCTGCTGGGAAGCTTCAGCGCTTATGATGCGTCAGGCCAAAGATGGTCCGGGACTGCACAGGGCAGGCGAGTAATATAAGTATGAGAATTATCTCACGA
>CAYQKI010000006.1:11410-31092 GCA_964418105.1 uncultured Methanotrichaceae archaeon
CTCTCTTTCCATCAAATTCCATTTTGAACGATACCCTCGAATTCTGCCCTGTCGATGTATCTGGGTTCGTATTGTATTCCCTGACCCTTTAGGTCGCTGACATAGGAGCGCAGATGCTTTCGGGAGCCTGCCAGAAGTCCCTGGTAGACGGTCCTTAAGTCCTCCGCCTCCGCTGCCGCCAGCTCTTTCTCCAGGTCCACGATGCTTATCTCCTCGAAGGCGGCGGCAACCTTTAGGGCGTCCTCATCTGACTTCAGCCCTTCTGCCAGCAGCTCATCATGGATCTTCTGCAAAGTCTGGTTCTGGAACACGCCCCTCTCATCTTCCGGTAGGATCAGGTTGTGACTGTCTATGACTGCTCTTGCCTGGTCCATGTGGCTGCTCTCCGATCTCATCAGATCCAGGAAGATGGTCAGGTTATTCTTCTCGTAAAGAGAGGTGTATAAATCGCGGGCTGCCTTCTCCTCTTCCCAGATAAATATCAGTCCGTCTTCCTCGGCTAAAGTGAGTGCTGCAACTTTTGCCTCAGATGCCATAGATTCTGTTGCCCCTCCTTCAGTCAGGATGAGAATTCCCTCTCCGTAGGCTACATCATGCTTGAGGCTGATGTCGGGATTGCTGGAGAGCGCCCAGATCATGGATACTGCCTGGCCGGGTGCAAATGCCTTGTCGAACCTGTCTCCCGTGTCCAGCTTTCGCTTCAGTTCTATGATTGTCCGGCTGGCGGCCCTGCTGCCCCCGGACTCAAGTATGTCGCTGCTGCCTCCCAGCATTGTATCCTCGATATGGGGACCATAATTGCCGGTGCAGTACTCGTCCAGCACAACTGCCTTGCCAGCCTGCATTGAGGCCAGGATTATATCTGAGTTCTTCATCCACTCCAGGGGATCAAAGCCTATGGCCAGCCATCCATCGGTGCTGCCATTCAGCCCCAGGTAGAGATATTCGGCATCGTTCTTCCAGGAGACCTCCATGTCGCCACCCGTATATCCCTGCCGGGTGGGGGCCTGGAGGAGCATGCTGCGCGAGTATTCGCTCTCACCAATGATCCCATCGGCCTTCCATGCCTCTGTGGCTGCCTTCTCTTTCACAACCGGGGCCTCCTCTCGCTGAATACAGCCGGAGGATAGAATCAGCAATCCTAGAATTAGGGCGATTATTGCAGGCTTCATATCCGAGCACCTTTGTGTATATTGGATCCTTGAATATATCAAATTAATGTATTTTGATCCTATTCAGCTCAGCTCTGCCTTTCCGGCCGCCTCAGATAGAAGATGTGGCCCTGGTATTCAGTCCTTATCAGCTCTCTGCGTTCTGTCAGCCTCTGCAGGACATCCTGGCCTGCTCGAGCCTGCGATAAAAATTTCAGGGCTGCCTCCTCTCTCATGGGGTGGACGGCGGCAATTGCCAGGAGGTCCTTTTCCGGATCTCCGGTGGAGTCGAAGCTGTCTCCCTCGTAGCCGGCAAGCAGCTCCACCCGTTTCAGTTTGGAGCTATAGATCTGACAGGCACGGTTGATGCTATCAGCCGATGGCATCTGCGCCCATCTCTCTAAGGGGGGACGGATGGGGACTGAGATATAGGCTACATCCGGGTCCATCTCCTCCAGGAATTTCACTGTGGCTAAAAGGGATCGTTCATCGTCATTTATGCCGGAGAGAAGCATGCTCTCCGAGGCTAGCGTTCCCGCGAACTCCTTTGAAAAGTCAAGTGTGCCATTTAAGATTGCCTCATGCCCCAGGGCACGGTGGGGACGGTCCATGCGCCGCCAAGTCCTCTCATCTGCACAGTCCGCCTTGACCGAAACCCAGTCCGCTCCGGCCAGGTCCCGGCGAACGTCTTCATCCCAGAGCAGCGATCCGTTGCTGATAACTGCTATCCTGATGCCCAGGGATTTGAGCATGTCTATCTCCTGGCCAAGGTTTGCATCCAGGGTGGGCTCTCCATCGGGCACGAAGGTTAGGTAATCGATGGGCAGGCCCTGGCTTTCGCTGCTCTTTACCTTCTCTTTAACCTCGTTGAATATCTCCTGGGGGGAGTAGTAAGGGCGGCGTTCGATTGCCATTTGCAGAGTCCTGCCCACCTGGCAGTAGGCGCAGGAGTAGCTGCAGATCTTGGCAGGGATATTGTTTATGCCCAGGCTCCTGCCCAGCCGGCGGGAGGGCACCGGTCCAAATGCTATCGCCATTATCTCATTCCTTCTTTCAATTCCATTATCGCTAAAGCTCAATGGAGTCTCCGACAGCCAGGGGCATGCACCTGTCGCCGAATGCCTCCTCCAGTCGGCGGACGGCTCTTTCACCCGTGCAGTGGCCGGGCCGGACGCAAGCCGGACGAAGATTGGTTAGGGCCTGCACTGTGGCCTCTATGCGGCGGTCGTCGGCCCACATGAGGTGAAAGCCTCCAATTACAGCATAGAGCTTGCTGGCTCCAGTTATTTGCAGGGCGTGATTGACGGTGTTGATGATTCCGGAGTGAGCACAGCCGGTGACGACGGCAAGCCCTTTTCCAGGCACGTCGATGGCCAGGGACTGGTCGTCCGGTATGCTGTCCCGGCAGTACAGGCCGTCTCTGAATGTCCAGAATCCCTCCACCACTTCGAAAGCCTCCCGGCGCGGTATCTCTCCGGTAGCCGTGATCCCGGGGGCTATGGGCACCGGCCCGCGGCATTCCAGGATGATCGCTCCTTCCTCTTCTGCCTGATTTCGGGTGAAGGGCGGGCCTATGAACTTGAGGGACGGCCTGTCTTTGAGCTTGGGGGCGAAGAGCTGCGGATGGCAGAGAACTGGCACTCTCTCCTTTCTTTGCTGGAGGACCGCCATCAGCCCTCCAGTATGATCGTAGTGGCCGTGGCTGAGAGCTATAAGGTCTATATGGTCCAGATCGATATTCAGTGCCTTGGCATTATCCAGCAGGACCCCGGCGGTGGCTCCTGTGTCCCAGAGGAGCTTGACTCTCCTGTCTCCCAGACCCAGGTCCAGGAGCATGGAAAGGCCGTGCTGGGCCTGGAGAATGGCATCATTTTTACAGGCGGAGTTTTCAACGACTACTGTCAGGAACAGATTCTGAAGCATGGGGGCGTATTAGTTGCTCTTCATGCTTAAGGCTGGCGTGCTAAATTACCCCTGGCATATGACGCATTCTCTCCTTCTATCTGCTCCCACTCGAACAATCCGCCGCTCTCCTCTCCAGGCAACTGACAGATATCAGAAGCACCAACGATACGCACATGGCCAGCAGCGGATACATCTGGCCGAAGAAGAGGGCCGTCGCTCCTCCTCCCAGCATGGCCGAGAGAGCCCCCCAGGAGGTCAGCCCCAGCCTCTCCCTGTAAAATCCGGCCACGACCGGCACGAGCAGCCCTCCGGTGAATATGGTGTAGGCGAGCAGCAGGGTCTTGATGATTCCTGGCATCAATGCTGCCAGCAGCAGGGCAAACAGGCCGGTGAGCAGCACAGCAGCCCTTGACACAGTCAGCAGATGCTCCGGCCCGGACAGAGGTCTCGCTTTTTTGTAGATGTCAAAGGTGAGAATGGATGTGACTGTCATGAGGCTGGTATCTGCGGATGACATGAAGGCCGCCAGCAGGGCCGCCGCCACCAGACCCTCTATTCCGGGGGAGAGATCGCCCAGGAGCAAAAGTGCCGCCTGCTCCGGCTGGGCGGCGGGATAGAGCGACCGGCAGAACACGCCCAGGGACGTGATGAGAAAGGCCAGGGGGATGAGGATAATGGCCGATGCCAGAGCCGATGTCCTGGCCTCACCGGGGCTGTGGGAGCAGAGCAGGCGGGAGTACATGTCCGGCCCCACCAGATAGGCTGAGCCCACCACAGCCGCCATGGATGCCACATCCCATCCGCCCATCTGCTCCGAGACGGGAAAGCTCTCGGCGAGCAGAAGGTCAAATCCCGCGAGGCTCCCCCCTTTGAAGAATAGCACAACCATTCCTGTTATTATTATGAGGAGCTGAGCCAGGTCGGTCCTCACCACAGAACTCTGGCCGCCATGAGCGGTGTAGAGAATAAAAACCAGGGTGCAGCCGGCCATGAAAAGGATTCCCGGACCTCCCAGGACGGCGGAGAGCACCTTTCCTGCTGCTATGATCTGCACGGCGATCACCCCCAGCCAGGAGACGGATATGAGAGCTGAGGCTGCCATCCGGGCGCGCTCTCCATAAAATGAGCCCACCAGCTCCGGCAGGGTGAGGTATCCGCTGGCCCTGATCCTCTCAGCAAAGAAGAAGGATAGGACGAGCATTCCCAGCGTCCCGGAGAGCATCCACCAGGCTCCCGGCATGCCTTTGGAAAAGCCCAGGCCGGCCATGCCCAGGGTGGAGGAGGCGCCCATAATTGTGGCGCAGATGGTGCCGGTGAGCAGCACGAAACGTAGCCTTCTTCCTGCCAGGTGAAAGCCGTCCAGCCCCTTCAAGCGCGGCCCCCGGACGCCTATTGCCAGCATGAGGAGCAGGTATGCCGCAATTATCGTAGCAGTCTGGATCGAGGACATTGTAAACCTTGATGGAAATATTGGTTGACAATTCCAGATCAGGGATATAAGCCTTTCCTGCAATAGGTGGATATGTGCGGTTGTAGGGAAACCAATATAATATAGAATGCATAATCATTTTAAGAAGATATCCCGAGGGTGATATCAGATGAAGATGATGTCAAAGACTGTATTGGTATTGCTGGCAGCGGCCTTACTGCTGCCTTTTATTGGGACGGCTTTCGCCCAGGTACCGGCTAATTTGAGCGATCAGGTGGAGAAGCGCCCCGCTGAGGGGGCGATGGAGAACCTGTACAACAAAGGCATGGGAACGCCGTGGGTGGGGGGCGAGCCCTTCTCATCCGGTGGATCTGAAGTCAGTGGCCCGGCAGCCTCTATGCCCATCCCCCAGCCTGAATACAAGCTCATCGGCTTTTTGAATACATCTTCAGGCATAATCATAGCCAGCGACTCCGGATCGAGCCTGCTCGTCTCCCCTGGACAGGGCAGATATCCGATCTACGGATACTTCGAGAGAAATATTCTGTCCGGAATATTCATCGATTTCAACTCCACCGGCCTGGGAATTTAGAGGCTCCTGAAACGATAGAGTAACTTTGGTTTAGCCACAGAAAATAGCGAAGAGCCAATTTTAAATCCGGGCGGCAGAGGGATGGACGGGCCTTCTGCCATCCGGTTTCACAGCAAAACCACAGAGGCACAGAGCGACGGGTTGTACTTTTTCTCCTATCTTCCAGATGTCTTCCCATCCTTTATCAGCAGCACGGGCACGTCCGACTGCAAGACCACCTTCTCTGCCACACCCCCCAGTAAAACCTTTTCCAGAGCAGTCCTGCCGTGGCTTCCCATGACCAGGATGTCCGCCTCCTCCTCTCTGGAGATCCTCAGAATCTCCGCAGCCGGGCTGCCCTGTGACAGGATCTTTTTGCAGGGGATGTCTGACGCTGCTGCCAGCTCCCCCGCATACTCCGTTGCCGTTCGCCCCTCATCCTCCATCATCTCCATTATCTTGTCTTTCAGTCCGGGAAGGGTTGTGTATCCGGGCAGATGAGCCAGCCTGAATATGTCCATGACATAAACGGCTATGATGCATCCCCCGGAGCGCCGGGCTATGTCCACGCCGGCTTTTACAGCCGAGCGTCCGGCATCAGAGCCGTCCGTAGCAATCATGACCCTTTTAATCATCATTTCGCCTCCATTTTCCCCTGCCCGGCTGATTGGGCGAGGGTGAGCAGATAAAGCTGCATGCTCTCATCCCACGCTCGCGTCGCTCCCGAGCCGCAGATCTCGAAGAGTATCGCCTCCACCACCAGATAGACCTCGGCTTTCTCCCTCAGGCAGCCCAGCAGAGCTTTTCGACCCCTGCCCAGGGCGGAATGTATGTGCATCTTCGGCCCGTCATTAGAGGGGTAGATACTGGCCATGCCGAATGCCTCCCAGGCGCTTTCGAAGCCCTCAAAGTGCGGCAGCGGCGGGACCAGGGGCAGGTACGGCCCGGTCACTGCCCGGCCGTCGCGCAGAGCCCCCATGAACAGCGCTGCACAGCATTCTATCTTCTTCTCGCGGGAAAACCCTCGCAGCGACTCGATCAGATCCTCTCCATGATCCAGCCTCAGGATAAAGATGCGGCCCAATCTTGCCTCAGAATATTGCATGATGGATTATTGCCGCCCGCATATCCTTAACATTTCCCTGGCTGCAGTGCAGTCGAGGAAACGGGCGAAACGGCGGCCTTTTCCATCTGTGCCATCAGGCCCTCCAGAACGCATCTCCTCCACTTGCTGGTGACCGGTTTTCCGCACCTGCCTTCCAGAAGATGCACCTGCCCGGGCCGGGATGCCAGGTACTGTCTGATCTCCTCATTCGCAGCCGAAGAAAGGCAGATTGGTCCTTCCGGGGATGCGTTCAGCCTTCCGCTCCGCAGATCCAGATCCGAAACGCGAAGATTGATCAGCCTCTCCAAATCCAGCCCGGTTTCAAAGAGCAGCAGAAGTATGATCCTGTCTGTGCCTGTAGCCCGATCCAGAAGATTGCGCTTGTCCTCCTCGCTCAGTGCCGCTATGTAGTTGGAGCATTGCATAAGATGAAAGAGGTTAAAGGCTGAATAGCAATAAGATAATCGGTGACCCAATGCCCGTAAATCCTTTGAGAGTCAGAACTCTGGCAGACTATCCCCTGAAAAAGGGGCCTGTGATCTACTGGATGAGCCGCGACCAGCGAGTCCATGACAACTGGGCGCTGCTGTACGCACAGGAGCTGGCCCTGCTAAACCAGCAGCCACTGGCTGTGGCCTTCTGCCTGGTGCCCGATTTTTTGCAGGCCGGGGCCAGGCAGTACCGTTTCATGCTTCAGGGTCTCCATGAGGTGAAACGGAGTCTGTCAGCCCTCAATATCCCCTTCCTGATGCTCTCTGGCCATCCCGGCCGAGAGCTGGCCCGCCTGCTGGCAGAGTGCGGCGCAGGAGCCCTGATATCCGACTTTTCGCCCCTGCGGCTCTCCCGGCAGTGGAAGGATGAGGCTGTGGCAGAGATGGCTGCCAGCCGGATGAGCGCTCCGTTTTATGAGGTCGATGCCCACAACATCCTGCCCTGCTGGTATGCCTCGCCCAAGCAGGAGTGGGCCGCCTACAGCTTCCGCCCCAAGGTCCGCCGCCTTCTCCCTGTCTTTTTAGAGGAGTTTCCTTTTCCGGCCAGGATGCCGGAGGAGAATTTTGCCGCATTTGGCCTGGAGGGCGACGGTGGCGGTCCGGAGACTGATGTGGATGCGGGCATAATCAATGGCATAAAAATCGATGCCGCTCCTCCGGCAGTGAACGTTCCATCGGGAGAGCAGGCTGCGGCAGCGGCTCTGAAGGGCTTCCTGGCGGGTGGGCTGGCCGGATATGAGGCGCGAAGAAACGACCCCAATCTGGATGGCCAGTCCGGCATCTCTGCCTACCTGCACTTCGGCCAGATCTCCGCCCAGAGGGTTGCCCTGCAGGCCTCAATGAGCGAGGTCGATGCCGGGGCCTTTTTGGAGGAGCTGATCGTAAGGCGCGAGCTGGCTGACAACTTCTGCTACTATAACAGCTACTATGATGATGTGCGGGGCTACCCTGACTGGGCCAGGAGAAGCCTGAGCCAGCATGTGATGGATGCCAGGGAATACATCTACACCCGGCAGGAGCTGGAGGAGGCAAAGACCCATGACGACCTGTGGAATGCGGCGCAGAGGCAGATGCTGTTGTCCGGCAAGATGCACGGCTACCTCAGGATGTACTGGGCCAAAAAGATACTGGAGTGGACGGAGAGGCCTGCCGTTGCGCTACAGTACGCGATATACCTCAATGACAGGTACGGGCTGGACGGCCGGGACCCGAACGGATATGCCGGCATCGCCTGGAGCCAGGGCGGCCTGCATGATCGAGCCTGGAAGGAGAGGGCGGTATTCGGCAAGGTCCGCTATATGAGCTACAGCGGCGCTAAAGGCAAATTCGATGTGCGAGCCTACATAGACCGCTGGAGCCAGGGCTAGCCGGCAGAGCTGCCAGGCCTGGCTGAATCTACCATCCGTTGTGGTGTATTCTCTCCTCCCGGAAGCGCTGAGGGGCAGCGGGGGCCTCATCCGGGTATCCCAGGACCACCAGAGCCAGGGGGGTTATCTCCTCCGGCAGAGCCAGCTTGGTTTTAAAGGCTGAAATCCTGTCCTTGAGTGGGTATATCCCGGCCCAAACGGCACCCAGCCCCAGGGCATGCGCTGCAAGGAGCATGTTTTCTACAGCCGCTGAGCAGTCCTGCACCCAGAATCCCGGATATTTCTCCAAAGAGGCATCACCGCAGACCAAAATGGCCAGGGGCGACTGCCGGCACATGGATGCAGTGGCGCACATGCGGGGAATCTCATCCAGAATCCTGCGATCGTCAAGAAGCACGAACTGCCAGGGCTGCTCGTTTCCAGCCGATGGGGCGAACATGGCCGCCTCCAGGATCTGCCTTATGATTTCGCTGGAGACCGGCTTGTTCAGGAACTTCCTTATGCTCCGGCGAGTCCTAATGGCTTGAATTGTATCCATCGATCATCCCTTCAAATGATAAAAAAATAGTCATTGCTGTTATAAATTCATGTTGCCAATTCCGATCTTTTTTGGTGAGATATCTGTAACAATCGTTACCGGCGAGACTCATTCGGAGCTTCGGATAAACTTAAGTAGCATTATGCCAGGATTGATACCGGATGAACCTTACATTACATTGAACTTACGGGGCATGATAAATTTGGCACCTTTTATAGAGATACGGGATCTGACAGTTCGTTTCGGCGACGTTGTAGCCCTTCGCAATATCAACCTGGTCATAAATGAGGGCGAGTCTGTGGGAATTCTGGGAAGAAGCGGCTGCGGCAAGAGTGTTCTGATGCACGTGCTGCGTGGCGTGGAGGCATTTTCCGGCATGACGGGCAGCGTGATATTTCACGTGGCCAGATGCGAGAAATGCCGCCGCACCGAGCCGCCCAGCCACGTCGGGGAGAAATGCAGTTGCGGAGGGGTCCTAAAGGCCCAGAAGGCCGATTTTGTCACCATGGATATAAACGATCCTCTGCGCCGCGACATAGCAAGAAGAATCGCTATAATGCTGCAGAGGACGTTTGCCCTCTACGGCGACGAGCGGGTCATCACCAACGTCATGAGGGCTGTGGAGGAGATGGGCACCAGCATGAGCGTTCACCATGCAGCAGACCTGCTGGATGAGGTAAACCTCTCCCACCGGCTGATGCACGTGGCCAGGGAGCTGTCCGGGGGAGAGAAGCAGAGGGTCGTATTAGCCCGGCAACTGGCCAAGTCGCCCATGATCCTCCTGGCGGACGAGCCCACGGGGACCCTCGATCCGGCTACGGCCAATGTGGTGCATGAGTCTATCAAGCGCGCCGTTCAGGACTTCCACATGACTCTGATCATCACCAGCCACTGGGAGGATGTCATGGTGGAGCTGGCGGACAGGGCCATACTCCTGGATGGAGGAGAGATCAAGGCGGAGGGCGATCCCAAGGATGTGGCCGCCCAGTTCCTGGCCATGGCCGGAACTTTAGGGCAGCGCGAGAAGGCAGAGGTGGGTGAGCCCATCATCAAAGCCGGCGGCCTGGCCAAGAGGTACATCAGCATCGACCGGGGCGTGGTCAAAGCGGTGGACAACGTCAGCTTCGAGGTAAATGAAGGCGAGATCTTCGGGCTGGTGGGTGTCTCCGGCGGCGGCAAGACCACCCTCTCCAAGATGGTGAGCGGCATCATCACCCCCACTGCAGGCAGCATCTCCGTGCGGGTGGGTGACGAGTGGGTGGACATGACCGTCCTGGGATCAAACGGCCGGGGCCGGGCGACCAAATATATCGGCATTCTGCACCAGGAGTATACTCTCTACCCCTCCCGCAGCGTTATCGAGAACCTGACCGAGGCCATTGGCCTGTCCCTGCCCTTCGAGCTGGCTGAGAGGAAGGCCATTCACACCCTGGAGACGGTGGGATTCTCGGAGGAGCAGGCCGAGGCGGTCTTAAGCAAGATGCCGGACGAGCTGTCCGAAGGAGAGAGGCACCGCGTAGCCATGGCACAGGTTCTTATAAAAGAGCCGAGGATAGTCATCCTGGACGAGCCCACCGGAACCATGGATGCCATAACCAAGATCGAAGTGACGAAATCCATACTCAATGCTCGTGAGGAGCTGGGCGAGACATTCGTAATCGTGAGCCACGATATGGACTTCGTGAAGAACGTATGCGACCGGGCCATGCTCATGCGAAACGGACAGGCGATATTCGCCGGCCTTCCCGATGAAGTGCTGGCCAAGATCACTGAAGAGGAAGAGAAGGAGATGCTGGGGAGTTAAATTTGAAAGTTTCCGTAGATGGCAAAGAGGTAGAGCTGCCGGCTGCCTCGCAGCTCGGCGAGGCCCTGAGCCGGGCCGGGGCCCATCCGCTGAAAGGAGCTATAGTGGGAGTGGTGAAAGGCCGGGGCGAGAAGTCCCGCCAGACCAACTCCTACTGGCTGAATACCAGCAAAGGCAAATTGAGAATTGAGCTATCCGAGGGCGATCTGCAAAAGGTCTGGCATGAAAATGTCGATAAAATCCCAGGATTGGCGGCGCGCTGGGCCACAGCAGACGGGGCGGCTTTCGGGCCCTTTGCCGCGAATATGCCCTTCGATCGCGAGGCCAGGGAGTACAACCGCTGGGAGATACTCCTCGGCGCGGCAGGATTCGAGGCTGAGAGCACTCATCTCATATTTGTGAGGCGGCGTCATGCAGCAGCCTACGGCACGTCGGCTGAGGGTGGCGTTCTGGCCCATGTGGTGGGCGGCAAGAACACCCTGGACCGCCTGCAGGCCGGAGACCGGATTATCAGCATCGAGCCCATTGTGGAGTGGCAGGACATCACTGAGAAGCTGGCCACCCAGGACATGGCCATGCCCCTGGAAGACGGCATGGAGATCTTCACCAAAGTGGAGGCCGAGCTGATTGAAGATGCTCCGGTTGGTGCGGAGTTCTTCCTGTCCCTAACTCGCGACGGCACATTCAATGTCGATTCCGTCTCCAGCTCCTACATCTCCTCAGACAAGCTTCTCACTGTGCCCATAGCCTTCGAGCACCGCGAGCCCCGCCTGGAAGGGCTGGTGACGGTCAGAACCAGCGGACGGGGCCTGGGCCGGATCTTCATCTACAAGAAGGACAGAACCTCCAATCCCGCCCATTCTGCAGTGGCCAGGATCACCTCCGGAATGGATATGATCAAGCTGGCCGGCCCCGGCCAATTGATAAGCGTGATTGTCAGGCCGGAGAGGATCATGCTGCTCGGCAGCAAGCTCAAGGATGCTATATCCCAGATGCAGGAGCGGGGCATTGAGGTGGAGGTGAAGGGCTACACCGGTGAGGATGCCGTGGTGGTGGCCCAGGAGCCGGCACCTACCATGTCCATTTTAAAGAACAAGAGAGTTCTCGTCACATCCATTCCCTCATCCCGTCTGGTCGCCATCCAGTTGGACGACAGCCTGGCCCCCAAAACGCTGGACTACTTCAGGCATGTAACCGGCCTCAAGGAGCGGCCAGTCGGGCCCCTGCCCGTCTATTTCGTCTATGAGAATACACTGCTCTTCAAGCCGGAGATCAATGCCTTAAGCTTCAAGGAACTCCTTCCAGAGAATAAACCGGCCGGGCCGGTCCCTGCCGGGTCGATAGCCGTATCCAATACGGTCTCCAAGAAGATTGGCCTGGTAGGAGTCAAGCTCAAGGAGGACAGGAGATACGGCCCCTCCGGTGAGAAGTTTGAGGCCACCAACCTCATCGGCCGGGTGCTGGAGCCGGATAAGCTCAAAGACGTCAAGGAAGGGGAGACGGTTTACATCATGGAGGCGCGCTAATGCTGGTCACAAAATATGTGATTACATCCTCGGAGTCTGATATCCTTCCTTCGGATATCGCCATGAAGATCTACGGGTCCGGGCGCAAGGTCAACGTCAAGGAGACCTGCTTCGGCGTGATGATCAACGGCGAGGAGGATGTCATAGCGGAGCTGGTTAAAGATATCCGTACGCTTGATCCCCACGGCATATTCATCAAGGATCGCGGCTTTCCGCCGGGCGATCCCAGGCGCTGCCGGGGCCGGCGCGGGGGTGGAGCCAGGCCAGGCTTTTACATGATCGAGTCAGAGGCGAAACTGCTGCCCATGATCACCAGGGCCCTGGCCTTTGAAGGAGATGCTCGGGAGCCTCCTGAGAAAGAGAAACACCTCCATTTGAAGAGACTGGAAGAGATTATAAAAGAGGATCTATCCTGAGGTAAATAAATGGCAAAAATTATCGTTTATCCTCCCACCAGCATGATACTTTCGGACCTTGTGGACAGGATGGGCCACAAGGCACTTGTGGTTCCGGAGGCGGTGCGAAAGCTGGTAACTGCCAGTGATATCCAGTCGCCCCCCTTAAACGTCACCCCTGAGGAGCCGAAGAAAGGGCTGCGCTATGCGGCTGTGGATGTACCCTCCGGCGTGCGGGGCCGGATGGCTCTCATCGGGCCGATCATCGAAGAGGCAGAGGCTGCTATCATCGTGGAGGATCCGGGGTGGCTGACCGGATGCGCCGGATGCTCCCGGACCAATGAGCTGGTGAGGCTGCTCATCAGAACCAAGGGCGTTCCCCTTCTTGACCTATCCTATCCCAATAACGATGAGCAGGCCAGGGCCTTTGTAAAGAAGATCAAAGCCTTTCTGGAGGGCTTGAAGTGATTCGCATTGCACAACTCTCCTGCGGTTCGGAGTACAGTGGCATCCAACCGGAGATCGAAAGGGCAGCCGAGACGGTGGGCGCCAAAATCATCTATCCGGAGGTATCCCTGGAGGATATCCTCAATGTGGAGAGCAAGTTCGGAGTATCCGTCTCCTCTGGAGACCTGAACCTGGCCATGGCCAGGGCCGTACGCATAGTGGAGAATCCGGACCTCGCTGATGCTGTGATAGTCATGACCTGCTTCCGCTGTGCTGAGGCGGCTATCATCCGCTCGGAGATCAGAAAGTTCATTCATGAGCGCTCCAACATCCCGGTGCTCAGCTATTCCTTCACTGAGAGGACGAAGGCCGAGACCCTCCTCACCAGGATGGAGGCTCTGGTCACGACAGTCAAGTTCCGCGGGCTCTTAGCCAGAGAGAAGCAGAAGGGCCTGACCGCCGGAATCGACTCCGGCTCGACCACCACCAAGTCGGTGGTGATGAGGGACAACCAGGTGATCGGCACGGGGTGGGTTCCCACCACTGAAGTTCTCAAGAGCGCCGATGACGCCTATGCCGCCGCCCTGAAGATGGCGGGCGTGGAGAAGAGCCAGATCCAGGCGGTGGGTGTCACAGGATACGGCCGCTTCCTGGTGGGAAAGCACGTCGATGCCAAACTGATTCAGGAGGAGATCACAGTCAACTCCAAGGGAGCCGTCTTCCTTGCCGATTCTCAGAAGGGTCCGGCTACGGTCATCGATATCGGCGGAATGGACAACAAGGCCATATCAGTGCAGGACGGCATTCCCGGAGGCTTTACCATGGGCGGAATATGCGCCGGAGCCTCCGGCAGGTTTTTGGAGCTGACGGCCAGGCGCCTGGGCGTGGACATCACTGAGCTTGGCAAGCTGGCCCTCAAGGGCGACTTCAGGAATGTGGCCATGAACAGTTATTGCATCGTATTCGGCACGCAGAGCCTGGTCAACAGCCTCTCCATGGGCAATAAGCCTGAGGATGTGGCCATGGCCGCCTGCCACTCCGTGGCCGAGCAGGTCTACGAGCAGCAACTGCAAGAGGTGGAGGTCAAGGAGCCCATCATCATGGTCGGCGGGACATCTCTGATCGAGGGGCTGCCCAAGGCCATGGAAGAGCTTCTCCAGATCAAGGTCTCCGTTCCCAAGTATGCCCAGTACATTGGGGCGGTGGGCGCGGCATTGCTGGTTTCGGGGCTGCTGGAGGGCTGAGATGGACCCAATGGAGGTCTTCAAGATAGAGGTCACGGGCAGCGAGGATTTCGGAGCTAAAAAGTACCGTGAGATCATCATGGATATACTGCAGGATCTGGGAGTTATCCGGTCCATTGGCAGGCTCTATGTTTACGTCGATATATCCAAGCCGCTCTTTGCGGTCTACGGGCTGCTTCGCACCGGAATTCCGGCTCTGACGGTGAGAGATGTGGGCGATGTGATGCAGGTATTGGGCGGCTATCAGGTCAAGATCAATGATGAAGAGCATATGTCTGATCTGCTGCGGGCTCTCTGGGAGCACTACGGCCGGGAGAGGGTGGAGCAGCCGGCCAGGGATATAGTCATCATAGCTTCGGACACAACTCCCGCCGAGATAATGGTAACCGACCTTGAGGCTGAGTTCTTGCAGGACATGACCGATGCCCTGGTCCGGGTGGCTCCGGAGGGCTTTAGAAACCGGCGCAATGAGATGAATAAGGACAGCTTCTTTTTCATAGCCGCAGAGGAGGGTCTCTCGCCGGAGGTCGTATCTGAGGTCAGGGCAAAGATTCGGGAGATGGAGAATGCTTGAGCCTGTGATGTTCACCGGAGGATTGTACAAGCACGACCTGGTCATCGAGCTGGTGGAGGACCTGGGCGGCTACATCCTGCAGAAGAATGTTACGCAGACTGAGATCATCCTTTTGATATTGATACCCTCGGAGGATAAGCCGGTTCTGGAGGTGCTGGTCTCTGAGCTGCGGGGAGAGCTGGTGAGAGCGCCTCTGGCCGGAACTGAGGTGGCGGTGGTCACGCCTACCCTGGCCATTCATCACCTGCCCCACACCGCCTGCGATATAGCCGAGTACCTGAGGAGACACGGCTCCAAGACCAATATGCTGGGGCTGGCCAGGGGCGTGGGCCGGGAGATCGCCCAGATAAACGAGTACGAGACGGCTTTCATAAATGAGCACGATGCGGCTGTTTTCATATTCGGCAACTTCCAGGACTGCATCCGGAAGAAGGAGGGCCTTTACAGGAACATAGGCGTTCCCGTGGTGGTCACAGGCGGGCCGCAGATTGCAGCCGCGGACCTGCCCTACGCCTTCGATTATGTGCCTTCCATCGGCCGCGTCGCTCACAGGGCTCGAAAGGCCACGGAGATAGGCGCACTGGACAGCATAGTCGAATCGGTGGGAAGGGCTCTGGACAGGACCAGGGAGGCCATCGCCAAGGACCCGCTCACCACATCTCCGCCCCGGGTAATGGACGCCGTACGTGAGCAGGTGCCTGACGTGGAGTACTCCTATTCGCCACTTCCCATAGCTCTCAATCTGACCGGCGTGCGGGTGAAGCTGCCCTACGACGCCTATAAAGAGGCAGTAGCGGCAGTGACATTCGATGAGGGATTGAAGCTGGGGGAGATCGCCACCATCCGGCCATCCCGCATGAAGGATTACATACTGGTGAGGATACTGCCCACTTCTGAGACCGGATTTGTCTTCTGAGAGGGGATGGGACGATGAGCTTTGAGGACGAGCTGGATGCCATTTTGGTCAAGGGGAAGGAGAAGGCAGCTCAGGATATACTGAAGTTGGTGGAGGACGCTTATGGGGAGATCCCCTATGTCTTTCAGTTCATGAAGGACAATCCCGAGATATTCATAACCAAAGTGCTGCACAACAATGCCATCCAGAGAAGTTCAGGGCTGGATGCCAGGACTGTGGAGCTGATATCAGTCGCAGTCTCGGCTGCCATGAGGTGCAGCCACTGCCTCAAGCTGCACATTCGCATAGCATCCAACCTGGGGATACCCGATGATCAGATCGCAGCCGCGGTGTTTCTCGCCGGAAACCTGGTCAACGCCAGCGTGCTGGCCACAGCCACCCGGCACATCGATGAGGAGAGGGAGGTCTGCCGGGTCTGCGAGATCAACAGCAAGGCCTGCGATATTCACGGAGAAAAGAAGGGCTGCGAAAGATAAGTTTTTATGATCCTGCGCATTATAGCCGTGGGCCACCTCAGAGAAAAATACTGGCAGGACGCGGCCGCCGACTTTGCCCGGCGTCTCCGCCCCTATGTCCGCCTGGTGGCGGAGGACGTGGCAGAGGCCCGCATCAAGGATAATGCATCGCCAGCCGAAGAGAGACGGGCTATGCAGCAGGAGGCTGTAGCCATCTCTGAAAGGCTGAAGAAGCACAGGGGTCCGGTGGTCGTCCTGGACCGGACGGGAAGAGCCCTCGACTCGCCTGGTCTGGCGGCCTGGCTAAATGAGGCATTGCTGGGCGGTGCAACTGAGGCGGCCTTCATCATCGGCGGGCCTTTAGGCCTGGCCCCGCAGATGATCGAGAGAGCGGACCTGTTGCTCTCCTTTTCCAGTATGACGTTTCCTCATCAGATGATGAGGGTCATACTATTGGAGCAGATCTACAGAAGCTATCGCATAATGCATGGCCAGCCGTATCATAAATGATATAAATTTAAGTTTTCGAGCGCCTGGCATTGGCGCTGCCGCTTTGGCCCGGCTCACCATCGATGTAGAGAGCATAGCTGCCCTGCATACTGCTCTCTGCTATAGTCATATCCAGATGGATGTCCTTCTTTGGCTGGATAACCTTGACATCCAGGCGGACGGCCTCAGAGGATACGGACCCCGTAATCGTAGCCGGCATAACGGACGCGCCCTCCTGGAGGCTTCCATATCCCTGCACCCTGTCCCCGCTCTGAATCAATATCAAATCGATTGAAGAGGAGTTGTTCACGGCATTAAGTGTGAGCAGCCATTTTCCATTGAGGTCCGGCAGGGGCGCAGCATCTTCTGCTGTCTCATTTCCTGCTTCCCGGATCCCTGCTGAGGGTACCTCTGTGCTGTTCTCCGATTGATTCGCTCTGGCTGTACCGTCTGGATTTAAAGTGGCGCTGCTGCCTGTGGAAGAGGCCACTGCTTCGTTAAATATATCGTCTTCGAGAAAATCGGTCTCAGCGTATCGAACCACCCATTTGCCGCATCCTGCCCAGGCCGGGCTGCAGAGCAGGGCGGTGATCAGAATAGCGCAGATTATCAATTCAGGCTTCATTCGTCAAACACCTCAGGAGGATAGCCTGCTGGCAGTGGCATTTCCGCTCTTGAGTAGATCCTCGCCGCTGTACATATCGTAGCTGCCGGAGATGATCCTGTCCACCTTTACCAGCTCCAGATCGACGCTCTTGTCGACCTTATTTCCAAATTCGCTGACCACAGTCCAGACTTCAAGGCTGAGGGAATTGCCTGATACTGAGCCCCTGGCAGTGACGGCAAGCTTTCCGCTCTTCTCGTTCAAGTTGCCGCTACCCATAACACTGGAGTCTGCCTGGAAAAGGCTGAGATCCAGGGTCTCGCCAGGGCTGTCAAGCTTCACAGTCCACTTACCCTCCACATCCATATACTCTGACTCCTGCACGGCAGCAGCCTCCTCTACGGGCCGGGCTTCGGCAGACTGGGTAACATTGCCTGCGCTCGCTTCCGCCTTGGGTGTGGGATCGGGCATATCCATATTCGGGCCGCTGGTCTCAGCGACTGCGGCTTTTCTCTCATCCGGCGCAGTCCTCGGCTTATTGGCTATGGGCTCGGAGGTCTTGGATGTGGGATGAGCTTCTATGCCGGAGAAGGCGGCATCTGTTGCCCCAGAAGATGATGTGCTGGCCTCTGCCGGGCCGGATGCGCCGGAGACAGAGGCTGCCGCAGAGGCTGCGGCTGGAACAGTGGTTGCGGCAGTGGCAGAGGGAGTAACATCCAGATCATTGGCCGGTGTGGCTGTGGATGACTGGCTGGATGAGGGGCTGGCATTGATGATGTAGCTCTCCTCCCGGCTGTCTTCATAATCGGTCGAACCGGCGCGCTTTACCCGCACCACGATCAGGCTCTCTCCGGCGTCCTCACTGCTGGTATTCCAGGCCCATGAATTGTCCTCTATCCAGCCGGTCCTGTCGGCAAGCCGTCCCTCTGTGGAGGGGCCGCTCAGCAGAAAATCGTAATACATCTTTTCATTGCCGGAATTGGATGCCACTGCCGTCCAGATCACAGTTGCACCGGCATCCTGCGGGCCGGCCCTGTCCGGGGTCAGCTTCTCTATGCTGGCATTTGCGCTCCGGGAAGCCGAGCCCAGAGCCACGGCGGATTTGCCGGTTGCAGAGCCGTCCGCCGCCGTAGATCCCGAAGTCCCCTGATTTTGATTCTTGCTCACATAAAAGTCAGTGTCCCCAGTCGTGTCTCCCATCCAGTTGGTGCCGCACCCCACTCCTGCATATGCCGGCAGGCTGAGAAATACCGGAGCCAGAAGGCATAAGAGCAGAGCTAGGGAAAGGGATGATCTCTTGCGCATCATCTATACTGAACCTCCACCATTCTCCAAAGCCATCGAATTTCAACGTTTTAAAGCTTGCCCTTGGAACGTCATTCAACGAAGGCGGATTCCGGCTGTCCGGCTGAAATGGCGGTTTGGTCCTCTCCAGCCTGCCTCTCGTTAGATTTATCAATCATTAAAGATCTTCCAGTCAGAACGGCCGCAAAAGGCCCAGGGTGATTGAGCATGAATGCGTGGGATCGCTTTATTTGGTAAAATACGATTTCTAGACACCACATTACGTGACGGTGAACAGACGCCGGGCGTCTCGCTCGGCCTGGATGAAAAGCTGGCCATCGCCCAGGGGCTTGACCTACTGGGCGTGGATGTGATCGAGGCCGGGTCCGCCATGACCTCCCCGGGAGAGCGCCTGTCCATAAAAGCGGTTGCCGATTTTGGCTTAAAGGCGGAGATCTGCAGCTATGTCCGGGCTCTCACATCGGACATCGATGTGGCCCTGGGCTGCGATGTAGACTCAGTGCATCTCGTGGTTCCGGTATCAGACCTTCATATCGAGCGCAAGCTGAGGTCGGACAGAAAATCGGTGGTCAGCATGGCGGTAGAGGTTACTGAATATGCCAAGGACCACGGCCTGATTGTGGAGCTGTCCGGTGAGGATGCCAGCCGCGCTGATATGGACTTTCTGACCGGCCTTTACATGGCCGGAATCGAGGCCGGGGCGGACAGGCTGGCCTTCTGCGATACCGTGGGGGTGCTGGTACCTGATGTCACTGCCCAGATATTTTCCAGGCTCTCTCAACTGGAGGCGCCGGTGAGTATCCACTGCCACAACGACTTCGGCATGGCCACAGCCAACACCGTGGCTGCGCTGCGCTCCGGCGCCTCCCAGGCGCATGTGACCATAAACGGCATAGGAGAGAGGGCGGGAAATGCAAGCCTGGAAGAGGTGGTAATGACACTGGAGTCCCTGTATAAGATCGATACGGGGATCAGGTGCCAGGACATCTACCAGCTCTCCCGGAAGGTTTCGCGCATGACTGGACTGCCTCTGGCTCCCAACAAGGCCATTGTGGGTGAGAATGCTTTTACCCATGAGGCAGGCATACATGTGCACGGCCTTCTGGCGGACACCAGCACCTACGAGCCGATGCACCCGGAGACGGTGGGCAGAAAGAGGCGCATAGTGCTGGGCAAGCACGCCGGCAGGGCTTCAGTGGAGCTGGCTCTGCGCGAGTTCGGCCTTTCCGTCAGCGATCAGCAGCTCGCTCAGATCGTCTCCAGGGTAAAGGAGCTGGGGGACAAGGGCAAGCGCGTCTCGGATGCCGACCTGCAGACCATAGCCGATACGGTGCTCTCCATTCAGATGGAGCCCAAGGTCAAGCTG
>CAYQKI010000007.1:0-30370 GCA_964418105.1 uncultured Methanotrichaceae archaeon
GACGGCTCTTCCCTGGTGGACACCAATCTGGCCATCGGGACCATCATCGGCATCCACAAAAATTCGATATTCGACTGCGGCAAGAATTCAATGGTTGCCGCACTTTACATCACCTACGGCCCGCTCATCACCATGATCTATTCCGCTGGAAAAGGTGTGCACGAATTCGTGCTCGATCGCGAGGGGGAGTACGTCCTGTCGGAGGAGAATATCCGCCTCAATGAGAGAGGATCGATCTTTTCCCCCGGCGGCCTGCGCAGGGATTGGACTGAGGGCCACCAGAGGTATATCGATAAGCTGGAGGCAGATGGCTACAAGCTGCGCTACAGCGGCGGATTTGTCCCCGATATCAACCAGGTGATCATCAAAAGGGGTGGGGTGTTCACCTATCCTGCGCTTAAAAAAGCGCCCCAGGGGAAGCTGCGGCTCCTGTTTGAGCTTCAGCCCATGGCTTTTATTGCTGAGCAGGCGGGGGGCATGGCAACCGACGGAAAAGATGACATACTTTCTCTTAAAGTGAAATCAGTCAATCAACGCTCTCCCATCTACATCGGATCGAAGGCCGAAGTGGAAATGGCGAAAGAGTTCCTGTCGCAAAAGGAATTTGATAATATATAAAATAATTAAATTAGAAGAGAGGATGCAGCAATGATTTACGAGAATGAAGATCAGCTAAGGAAAGGATGCGAATCTATACTGCTCTGTGATGAAGGTGACGTTCGCATCCTGGATGAGTCCAGGTTTAGGGAGAAGTTGATCGATGATTTGATCCACACGTCCGTCTTCAGCTCAAATCCCGCTATTCAAGAAGCTGCAGAGTTTCTGATTCGCCGGGGAGCTGCTAATCTGGGAATCGTTCCTGCATCGATCCAATCCCTCTACGAGGCAATGGGCCGAAAAGAGGCCAGCGGATTTACCGTTCCGGCAATCAACATCCGAGGCATTACTTATGATGTAGCGCAGGCGGCCTTTCGGGCAGCGCTGAAAGGAAATGTGGGGCCGGTCATCTTTGAAATCGCCCGCTCGGAGATAGGCTACACCAGTCAGAGGCCCAGGGAATATGCCTGTGCCGTACTGGCGGCAGCCATCAGGACCGGATGGCGCGACCCGGTCTTCTTGCAGGGCGATCATTTTCAGATAAACGCTAAAAAGTTAGCCGCAGACGGGGAGAAAGAAACTCAGGCGGTTAAGGATTTGATCCGGGAGGCGATCGATGCCGGCTTTTATAATATCGATATCGACACCTCCACCCTGGTTGACCTCTCCCGCCCCACCATCAAGGACCAGCAGAGGAGCAACTTCACCCTGGCGGCGGAGCTGACCGCCCTGATTCGTGACCTGGAGCCTGAAGGGATCACCGTCTCCGTGGGAGGGGAGATCGGCGAGGTCGGAAAAAAGAACAGCACAGTGGAGGAGCTGCAGGCTTTCATGGAGGGATACCTCGATGAGCTTGGCAAGAGGGGGTCGGCCCGGAAGGGGATCAGCAAGATCAGTGTTCAGACCGGCACGACCCACGGCGGCGTGCCCCTGGCCGACGGCACAGTGGCAAGGGTCAAGATCGACTTCGAGGTATTGCAGAAGCTATCCGAGACCGCCCGTGCCGAATATGGCCTCTCCGGCGCAGTCCAGCATGGGGCATCTACCCTTCCCGATGAGGCTTTTGACCGCTTCCCTGCCACGGGAACCGCCGAGATTCATCTGGCCACCGGCTTTCAGAACATAATCTACGACAGCAAGAGCTTCCCCGGCCCGCTCCGGGTGAAGATTTATGATCACCTGGAGGCGGAATTGAAAGGTGAACGGAAGGAGAAGGACACCAAAGAGCAGTTCATCTACAAGACCCGCAAGAAGGGCTTCGGGCCTTTCAAGCTGGAGCTGTGGCAATTGCCCGCGGCCGTCCGCGATGAGATCTGCAATGAGCTGGAAGGCAAATTCGCCTTTTTATTCGATAAGCTCAATGTCAAGGGCACCCGGCCGGTTCTGGATCAATTCATCAAGCCCGTCGATGTGCCGCAGAAGAAGCCGGCGGCGCTGAAAGGCTGAAGGTAGTGTCTCCTGAGCAAAGCATCCGGGATAATCTGGGAAAACTCCCAGATGCATCTTTTTCGAAAATCCTTCTTTGTTGCCCTTTGTGGTTGTTAGCAGTAACCGAATTATTAATCAAAACAAAGATCACAAAGGACGCACAAAGAACTGAGGTTCACAGAGAGTCATCTTTGGCTCCTCGCTATTTGATGACGGGTGGAGAAATCATTCTTTTCCTCTGTGTCTCTCTTGCCTCTGTGGTTTAGTCGATCAGTTGGCGACAGTCAATCCTACAGTTACTGAACAAAACCACAGAGGCACAGAGCAATTAAAGGATTAGCCAAAAGGTTTGTTAACCACAAAGGCCATAATATATCGAGTCGATTAGAGTTGATAATGATAGATTTTCTAGAGAACGTCAGGAGGGATTGAAATGACAAAGATCACAATCAGCCTAATCAAGGCCGACGTAGGCGGCTACCCCGGCCACTCCGCCGTCCATCCCGCATTGATAGAGACCGCCCAGTACAAGCTGGAACAGGCCAGGAAGGCCGGGGCGCTGATAGACTTTCGGGTGATGGCCTGCGGCGACGACCTGGAGCTGCTCATGAGCCACAAGAAGGGCTGCGACAACGGCGAGGTCCACGCCCTGGCCTGGGAGACATTCGAGGCGGCCACGGAGAGGGCGAAGAAGCTCAAGCTCTACGGAGCCGGGCAGGACCTGCTGGCCGACGCCTTCTCAGGCAACATTCGCGGCATGGGGCCGGGCGTCGCCGAGATGGAGATCAACGAGAGGACCAGCGAGCCCATTATCGCCTTCATGATGGACAAGACCGAGCCCGGGGCCTTCAACCAGCCGGTCTTCAAGATGTTCGCCGACCCCTTCAACACCGCCGGCCTGGTGATAGACCCGTCCTTCCATCATGGCTTCACATTCGAGGTCTGGGACATCAGAGAGCACAGGAAGGTCTTCATGGACTGCCCGGCGGAGATGTACGACCTTCTGGCCTTAATTGGAGCCAAGAGCCGCTATGTGATAAAAAGGGTCTTCTGCAAGCCCGGCTCCAAGATCTCCGAGCACGAGCCTGTGGCGGCGGTCAGCACCGAGAAGCTCTACCAGACAGCCGGCAAGTACGTGGGCAAGGACGACCCCGTGGCCCTGGTACGCTGCCAGTCCGGGCTGCCCGCCCTGGGCGAAGTCCTGGAGCCCTTTGCCCTGGGCCACCTGGTCTCGGGATGGATGCGGGGCAGCCACAACGGCCCCCTCATGCCCTGCTCCTTTGAAACCGCCCACCCCACGAGGTTCGACGGCCCGCCCAGAGTCATCGCCGCCGGCTTTCAGATGGCCTACGGTAGCTTCGTCGGCCCCGTGGACCTCTTCAAGGACGTGGCCTTCGACCGGGCCCGCGAGAGATGCCTGGTGATCACGGACTACATGAGGGCACACGGTCCCTTTGAGCCGCAGAGGCTGCCCATGGAGGACATGGAGTACACCACGCTCCCCCATGTCATGAAGACGCTGGAGAACAGGTTTGTGAAGGCGGAGTAGGCATCTCCGCCTGAAGACTGCTTTTTTTTCGCGCCGCCTATCAGCAGGTGCAATCGATGGTGATATTGTGGGCCCTGCCGCTCTGCCCGTCGATTGCAATCTTATCCCCTGAATTGAGGGGCTTGCCGTCCACTATGACCCTCTGGCAGCGATTCAGGGAAGCGTTCAGGGGAATCTCCCAGCCCAGACTCTCCAATGCCGGCAGGGCCTGGCTTCTCACCCGGAGCTCATCGCCGCTCCGCTCCAGCTCAAAGGATGCCGGCAATTTCAGAGGTTTAATGCCGTTGGCCGGAACCTGAAAGTTCATGTAGCCTATGGGGGTGTCGCAATTATTTTGAATTATGATATCGTTCGTGCCGCCCGTGGCGACCAATTCTACCACCGGCGCGCCTCCCAGGGCCAGTCCCGCCCCCAGGCTGACGGTGGCAGCGCCCATCAGGGCCGACCTGGCCAGGGAGAGAGACTGGGGCAGGAGCCTGGCCAGCCATAAGCTTAGCAGCATGGCCGCCATCCAGCCCAGCAGCACAGCCGTCTCGGAGAAATCAAGGTTCAACAGGATGGATGCCAGGAGAATTAAAATGCCTGCCAATGCGAACAGGACTGTCAGGAGCAGGGCTTTGCCTCGCGAGATGGGAAGGCTCTTGAGACTGAAGCTGTTTGTCAGCCCTCCATAGGCCACGCCTATCAGGAGAACGGAGAGGAGCCTCATAGTCGGTGTCATCGCCTTCAATTCGCCTACAAAGACCTCCGCCACCACCCCGATCAATATAGGCATCAGAATCTGGTTCAATGATTTCGCATCTGTCTTTTGCTTGCCCTCGGCGACCGCCTCTGACATAAACATTCTCCTGAGTCTTTTAATTCCCCTTAGCTGCAAATATAATCATCAATATAACATATAAAGTTATTTGCCATAGACAGAGGCAAAACGATGAACGGCAGAGTTCCAGATGCCTGCGCCATCATTGTTCCCATGCGGCCAATAGATTGATAGCAATAGAAGGATAATACCTCACTCAGGAGTGGATCTATGCCTGAGAGCCGGGTGGAGCAGTTGAATTATACCCTGAGCGAGCCAGCCATTCAGCCAGCACCAGATAGGCCCACCCAGGAGAAAACTGCCCCAAAGGCCAGTCCCAAAATGCGCCGCCGCCTCAAGGTCGCCCATCCGGAGCGCTGCATTGGCTGCCTGGGCTGCATGTTCGCCTGCAGCCGCATCCGCACGGGAACAGTCTCCCTGCAGAATAGCGCCATCAAGGTCCAGACCCAGGGCGGCATAGAGGGCGACTTTCGCGTCGTTGTCTGCCGGGCCTGCGCCGATGCCCCCTGCGCCCGGGCCTGCCCCACCGGGGCTCTGGAGAAGAAACCGGATGGGAGGGTGGTCTATCACAGAGACCAGTGCACCGGCTGCGGCGAATGCGAGAAAGCCTGCCTGGTGGGAGCCATAACCCTCGGCAAGGAGAAGAGGCCCATCAAGTGCATTCACTGCGGAGCATGCGTACAGTTCTGTCCGCATGGCGTTTTAGAGCTGGAGGAGGTCCTATCGGAGGGATGAAATGCTGCGTAAGGTTCTGTATATCGATCTCACCAAAAATGAATCATGGGTGGAGGAGAGGCAGGAGCTCTTCGAGGACTGGATGGGCGGAACCGGCGTGGGGATCAGGCTCCTCCAGGAGGAGTGCCCGGCCGGAGCCGACCCGCTCTCGCCAGCCGCGCCCATCATCCTGTCCATCGGCCCCCTGAACGGCATCTTTCCCGTGGCCACCAAGACCGTGGCCACATTCAAGTCACCCCTGACGGGAGAGCTGGGCGAGTCCTATGCCGGGGGCAGGCTCTCGCTGGCCATGAGGTTTGCCGGCCATGAGGCGGTGGTCATCCGGGGCCGGGCACAGCGGCCCTGCTACATCTCCATCAGGGACGGGGATGTGAAGATCAAAGACGCCACATCCATCTGGGGAATCGATGCCCAGACCACGGGCATCATCCTGCGCGACCGCGAGCCGGGCGTGGGCCGGCGCAGCATCATTCGCATCGGACCGGCGGGCGAGGCGGGCGTGAGGTACGCCGGCGTGGTCGTCGACACCTACCGCCACTTCGGGCGGCTTGGCCTCGGTGCAGTCTTCGGTTCCAAGAGGCTCAAGGCCCTGGTGGTGTCGGGAACCGAGCACGTTGACGTGCCGGAGATCAAGCGCTACCGGGAGGTCTATGACCGGCTCTACCAGACGGCGGTTCAGACCAGCGCCATGGAGAAGTATCACGACTTCGGAACATCTGTCAACATCGGTGTCCTCAACTTCCTGAAGGGCCTGCCCACCAAAAACTTCCTCGCTTCCTCCTTTGACAGTGCGGAGAGCATCGGAGGCGAGATATTTGCAGAGAAGCACCTGCTGCGCCGGCTCTCCTGCGCCGGCTGTCCCATTGGCTGCGTTCATATAGCCGGACTGAAGACCGCCTTCTCCCCCCACCAGGAGTTTGAGCTGCGCAAGATCTCCTACGACTACGAGCCCATCTATTCTCTGGGCTCCAACCTGGGCGTGGGCTCGGCGGAGGGGATTTTGCAGCTCATCGACGTCTGCGAGAGGCTGGGGCTGGATGTCATGTCTGCAGGAGTGGTCCTATCCTGGGCCACAGAGGCTTTAGAGAAGGGGCTGGTCGGCTCCAAAGAGACGCTGGATGTGCCCTTGCAGTGGAACGGCGTGGAAGGCTATGCCAGAGCAATGGAGAATATCGCCAGAGCCCCCAATGAGTTTTATGAGGCTTTGGGCAGGGGCGTTGAATACGCCTCCGAGAAATACGGGGGACGGGAGTATGCCATGTCCCTGGGGAGAAATGAGGTCTCAGGCTATCACACCGGCCCGGCCTCCATAGTGGGGCAACTGGTGGGCGTGCGCCACTCCCACCTGGACAATGCCGGCTATTCCATAGACCAGAAGGCGGCCAAAAAATCCATGGACTCCGAATCCATGGTTGAGGAGATCATCAGAGAAGACGACTCCCGCGGCGTATTCAACTCCCTGGTGGGCTGCCTCTTCGCCCGGGGCGTCTACACCGACGGAAACATCATCGACTCCCTGGGAGCAGTGGGGATAGTCAAGAGCAAAGAAGACCTGCAGGAGCTGGGCAGGAGGATCTTTGAAGAGAAGTACAGGTTCAAGGTCCGGGAGGGATTCGACCTCTCCCGCCAGCGCATTCCCAGGAGATTTTACGAAACCGTGTCCACTTTAGGAATGGTCACGCCGGAGACGGTGGAGGAGATGATCAGGATCTACCGGAAGAAGAGAGGATGGGGCTGATTGGTGCTCTGCCTGAGAATTCAATTTGCTGTGGATTATTGAGACACTTTCGTCTCGGTCCGCTGTGCGCTTCTAGTGACTCTGTGGTGAAAACGTCGTTAGCTATCGGTTACACCCAATAGCCACGAACGGCCACCACAGAGACACTAGAAGCGCACAGATGACTCACAGAGACGAGTAGCGAAGGTCCGACTTTTTCACAGAGTACGTACAGAGATGAGCTAAAAACCTGAACAATAGAAGAACTCCGGTTTAGCCATATGACTGACCATTCGCTAATCAGAGACCTCTTCGTCCGGCAAGTCCGTTGCCTTTTCCTTCTTTCGCGAGGCCCTCCGGGTTCTCTTGGCTGTGGCAGCCTCTCCCTTCTCCTCTGCCGTCCGGGATAGCAGGCCCTCGGTCAGCGTCTTTCTCCGCTCCCGGATCATGCCCTTCTTCTCCATCCGCTCCCGGATCATCCTCTTGACCTCATCCCGGCCCACGGAGAAGACCTCGCCTATCAGATCCACTGCCACCTCCAGCTCCCTGCCCAAAGTGGGATCGTGGCTGGTTGAGCGGCCGGCCAGGGCTAAAAGGTGATCGAGGGGGGCCTCCACCAGCTCAGAGGAGTACCTGTCCCGCTCCTCCCGGTAGATCCTGAGCATGCCGAAGATGTAGGGGTAGATGGGAGTGCTGGGATTCATGCGGTAGAAGGTGTTGGCCTTCTTCTTGGCCTCGGCCCTTGCTGAGGGCAGAATCCTCCTCTCCATAGAGATCACCTCCAGGCGTGTGAGCTTGTCCAGCTTGTTGAGCAGAGTGGTCTGGTTCCAGAAGGGTCCGCCTGCCGTGGGGCCCATCTCCCGCCAGATACCGTTGAGCTGCACCCAGCCGCCCTTCCTCTTCAGATATATGAGAAGAGAGGCCAGTGGCGCTTGATCGCGTTGCAGGGCAATGTAACGGGCGAACTCATCCAGCATGCACATACCTGCTACGTACAACCCTAAAGCATTTTCGCTTTATTTACAAAGCTTTTTATTCCCCTAAGGCGACGCCGTCTTCGATGCAAGCCATAATTCTCGCCGCCGGCGAGGGATCTCGCATGCGGCCGCTGACCGCCAGCCGGCCCAAGGTGATGCTGCCTGTGGCTGGCCGGCCCCTGCTGGAGCACATACTCCTCCGGGCGAAGAGCGCGGGGGCGGACCGGGCCGTCCTGGTGGTGGGATACGGACAGGACCTGGTGCGCTCCTCTTTTGGAGACGGCAGCCGCCTGGGCATGAAGATCGAATACGCCCGCCAAGAGCAGCAACTGGGAACCGGGCACGCCCTGCTAGCAGCAGAGAGCCTGGCAGAGGAGCGCTTCCTGGTCCTCAACGGCGATGTGCTGCCTGACGAGCAGTCGCTGCAGAAGATGGCCGGGGGAGGGCCGTCCGTCTCGGCCATAGAGGTCGATGACCCCCGCCGCTACGGCGTCTTCACCGAAGAGAGAGGTCGCTTTCTCTCCGTGGTTGAGAAGAGCGACAGCCCGCCCTCGCGCCTGGCCAACGCCGGCATCTACCTCCTGGAGAGGAGCATATTCTCCGCCCTGCGACAGGCTCCCCTCTCCCCGCGGGGCGAGTTCGAACTGACCGACGGCCTGAACCTTCTGGCCGTCCAGGAAGACCTGTCCATCATCAAGCTGAACCGATGGCTGGAGATAGGCCGCCCCTGGGACATCCTCTCCGCCAACGAGTCCCTGCTCAGCGACCTGGAGCCGGAGGTACTGGGCACTGTGGAAAGCGGAGCCCGCCTCAACGGAAGCGTCTCCCTGGGCAGAGGCAGCCGCATCATGTCCGGAGCCTACATCGAGGGGCCGGTCGTCATCGGCGAGAACTGCAAGATCGGCCCCAACTGCTACATCCGCCCGGCCACCTGCCTGGGCGATAATGTCCGGGTGGGAAATGCGGTGGAGGTCAAGAACAGCGCCGTCATGAACGGCAGCAAGATCGGACACCTCTCCTATCTGGGAGACTGTGTCATAGGCGAAGGCTGCAACTTCGGGGCGGGGACGGTCTGCTCCAACCTGCGCCACGACAAAAGCAATATAAAATCGTATATCAAAGGTAAGCGGGTGGACAGCGGCCGGCGCAAGCTGGGAGCCATCATGGGGGACAGGGTCATGACCGGTATCAATACATCTATCTATCCGGGCACTGTCATTGAGCCGGGATTTTTGGGGCTTCCTGGGGCTGTGCTGAAAGGGCTGGTCAAATAGGCAACAAGCCTTTTCAAGTCCGAAAGATCAATGGACCGGAGAAGAATAAAAGCATACAGTCTAATCGCGATTAGAGGAGAACTTGATGAGAGACTTCATTCCCATAGCCAGGCCAGTTATCGGAGACGCTGAGATCTCCGCGGCCACCGATGTGCTGAAGAGCGGCATGCTCGCCCAGGGCGAGTCTGTCCGGCTCTTCGAAGAGGAGTTCTCAGAATATCTGGGCGTCAAGCACGCCATTGCCGTCAGCAACGGCACAGTGGCCCTGGACCTGGCCCTGCGGGCTCTAAAGCTTCCACCAGGCAGCGAAGTGATCTCGCCGGCCTTCACATTCATAGCCACCGCCAACTGTGCCCTATACCAGGGGCTGCGCCCCGTATTTGCCGATGTCGATCCCAGAACATTCAACATAGATCCCGAAGACCTGCAGAAAAGGATCACATCCAGGACCCATGCCGTGATCGGCGTTCACCTCTACGGCCAGCCCTTTGACGTCCGCGCCGTACAGGAGATCTGCCGGGACAGGGGCATAGCACTCATAGAGGACTGCGCCCAGGCGCACGGGGCCGAGTTTCAGGGCCGGAAGGCAGGCACCTTTGCCACGGGCTGCTTCTCCTTCTATCCCACCAAGAACATGACCACCGGAGAGGGCGGCATGGTCACCACCAACGATGACGCTCAGGCCGAGAGGCTGCGCCTCTTAAGAAGCCACGGCGACACGGGAAAGTACAATCACGTCTCCCTGGGCTACAACTACAGGATGATGAACCTGCAAGGGGCCATCGGACGGGTGCAGCTTGCCAGGCTCGAGCAGTTCACTGCCCGGCGTATCGCCAATGCCGCAGTGCTGAGCAGTGAGATCAGGGCCAGGGGCCTGACCACACCCTTCCAGTCGGAGGGGGTAAGGCACGTCTACCACCAGTATGTCCTGCGGGTAGAGGATGACGCGCCTGCCGGAAGAGAGAAGCTGATGCAGTTTTTGCAGTCGAAGGGTATCGGCTCGGCAGTGCACTATCCCAGGGCGGTATACGAGCAGCCGCTCTACCAGGAGCTGGGATATGAAAAGGGCATCTGCCCGGCCTCAGAGGATGTGGCCCGAAGAGTCCTCAGCCTGCCGGTGCATCCGTCACTATCCGAAAGCGACACGCATTACATCGCCCAGACCATAAACTCCTTCGAGGGCTGAGCATGGATGTAGGAGTCATCGGCGTGGGGGCCATGGGAAGAAACCATGTGCGCGTCTACTCGGAGATGAAGGGAGTCGATACCGTTTATGTCTACGATCCCGTTGCCGAGAGTGCAGCTAAAGTCAGGGAGATGGCCACCGTCTGCACATCACTTGCGGAGCTGCTGGACAGAGTGGATGCGGTGAGCATCTGCGTGCCCACCAGATACCACTTCCAGATCGCCTCCCAGGTGGTAGAAGCAGCAGTGAGCTGTCTCATAGAAAAGCCCATCACCCTGACAGCAGAGGAGGGCAGTCTTCTCCTCAGGGCTATCGAGGCCAGGCTGGCGGAGAACAGGGGGATGGTGGTGGGCGTGGGCCACATCGAGAGGTTCAATCCCATTGTGGAGGAGATGGCCAAGATCGCCCGCCGGCCGGACTACGTCTGCATCAAGAGGCACAATCCCACCTCCAGCCGCATCACCGATGCCTCGGTGGTGGAGGACCTCATGATCCACGATATAGACATAGCCTTTCATGCCCTCTTTCCCGGGGAGACGGACTACAGGATCTTCAGCGCCGGCAGCACAAACGTCTGCCAGGCCATGGCCGTCTTCTCCGGCTCCGTGGTCTCGTTCTCGGCGAGCCGCCTCTCCTGCAAGAAGTTTCGCAGCCTCTACCTGGAGTCCCAGGACTTTACGGCCGAGGGCGACTTCATGGCTCAGGAGGTTTACATATACCGAAAGCCGGGAAAGTACGGCCTGGAGAACGAGAGATACACCCAGGAGAACATCATAGAGAAGGTGCTGGTCAATAAGGTAGAGCCTCTCAAGGTGGAGCTGAAGACCTTCCTGGATTGCATAAAGAGCAGAACGAGCTTCCCGGTCACGCCTCAGCAAGCCCTGCAGAACCTGCAGATCTGCGAGCAGATAAAGAAGGGACTGCAATGAGCTATTATGCCCATCCCACCGCCGTGGTGGAGAGCGAGACGGTGGGTGAAGGCACAAAGATCTGGCACTTCGCCCATGTGCGCCACGGGGCTCAGATCGGCAGCAACTGCAACATAGGAAAGAGCGTTTACATCGACACCGGTGCCGTGATAGGGAGCAACGTCAAAGTCCAGAACTTCGTCTCCGTCTACAAGGGCGTGACAGTTGAGGACGATGTCTTCATAGGCCCCTCCGCCACATTCACCAACGACATGTATCCCCGGGCCTTCATCTGGGATGAGGGGCACATCTCGGCCACCAGGATCGGCAGAGGGGCGAGCATCGGAGCCAATGCCACCATAGTCTGCGGCATCAGCGTGGGAGAGTATGCCATGATCGGAGCGGGGGCCCTGGTGGCCGAGGACGTGCCTGCTTTTGCCCTGATGCTGGGTAACCCCGCCCGGCGGAAGGGATACGTCTGCTACTGCGGCCGGAGGGCAAAGAGGGCAGCAGGGGCAGAAGCGGGCAGCGGGGGAAAGACGATTTATATTTGCGAGTCTTGCGGCAAGGCCATTGAGATCGGAGAAGAGAGAGAAGGTAGAGATGACATCCGAGACGTCTGAGGACAGAGCTGAGATTGCCGTGATCGGCCTCGGCAATGCCGGGCTGCCCCTGGCGGCGGTCATTGCCGACAGCGGCATAAAAGTAGTGGGAGTGGATGTGAACCGGCAGCGCTGCCTGCTCATCAATCAGGGAAAAAATCCCATTCCCGAAGAGAAGGGGCTGGACGGGCTGATCGAGAAGCACGGAGGCCGGATGCTGGTGGCCACTGCCGACTACCGGGACGCCGCCGCCTGCCGTACATTCATAGTGATAGTGCCTGTTTTTGTGGATGAGAATTACAGCCCCGACTTTACCATCATGCAGAAGGCTCTGCAGTCCATGGGAGGCATCCTGAAGAAGGGAGACCTGGTGGTCCTGGAGACGACATTTCCCCCCGGCACCACGGAGGGGCCGGTCAGAGATCTGCTCTGCCAGGCCAGCGGCCTGTCCCGGGACGATTTTCTCCTGGCCTACTCCCCGGAGAGGATAATGACCGGCTACAGCATCTCCCGGCTTAAGGAGTTTCCAAAGGTCATCGGAGGAACCGATGAACAGAGCGGAATTAAGGCATTCAGCGTCTACAAGAGGTTCATCTCCAACCTGCACCAGGTCTCCTCAGCCAGGGCGGCAGAGATGATCAAGGTCATGGAGGGCTGCTACAGGGATGTGAACATCGGCCTTGCCAATGAGCTCTTCAGGATCTGCGGCGAGCTGGGGATAGACTTCTTCGAGGCCAGAGAGAATGCCTGCCACCAGTACTGCCACATCCATCTGCCCAGCACAGGTGTGGGCGGCCACTGCATACCCGTCTATCCCTGGTTCCTGATCAAAGAGATGGAGAGGCGGGAGAAGTTCGAAAGCTGCCGGCTACTGAGAACCGCCCGCGTGGTCAATGACGGGATGATCGACTACTGGATGGGCAGAATCCTGGAGCAGTGCCTGAAGATCAATAAGCCCCTCGCCTCCGTCAAGATCTGCATCCTGGGCATCACCTTCCGGGCCGGCGTCAAGGAGTTCTACCACAGCCGGAACCTGGCGCTGGCAAAGAGGCTGGCGGAGAAGGGGCTTGACGTCTATGCCTTCGACGAGCTTCTCAGCTCAGAGGAGGTCCAGAGATGGGGTCTGAGATGCATCGATCCCAGGCAGGCCGATCTGATATTCGACTGCTTCAATCTCAGGTGGCTGAGAGCCGAGGACTGGCCGGAGCGTGATAGGGCAGCAGGCCCATCCGCTGAGCCGGCCAGCGCAGACTGCAAAGGGTGCCTGTGATGAAGGTAGCATCAGTTGTAGGCGCCCGTCCCAATTTCGTCAAGCTCGCCCCCGTCTCGCGGGAGCTGCGCAAGAGATTCGATGAGATCATCATCCACACCGGCCAGCACTACAATTACGAGATGGACCGGGTATTCTTCGACGACATGGGCATACCCTCACCAAACTACCACCTGGGAGTGGGCTCGGGCAGCCACGGCTATCAGACCGGCGAGATGATAAAGAGGCTGGAGGAGATACTCCTGAAAGAGATGCCTGATGCCGTCCTGGTCTTCGGAGACACCAACTCCACCCTGGCCGGTGCCCTGGCTGCTGCCAAGCTGCATATCCCGGTGGCCCATCTGGAGGCGGGCCTGCGCTCCTACAACCGGCGCATGCCCGAGGAGATCAACCGGGTCCTGGTGGACCACTGCTCCGACCTGCTCTTATGCCCCACGGAGACGGCTATGAAAAACCTGATGCATGAGGGCATATCCCGGGGGGTCTGCCTGACCGGCGACGTGATGGTCGACGCCCAGAGGGATTGCAGCATCATAGCCGAAAAGAGATCTCAAATCCTCGAGGAGCTGGGGCTCGTGCGGGGCGGCTATAAACTGGCCACCATTCACCGGGCAGAGAACACCGATGACCCGGTGAGGCTGGAGTCGCTGGTCAGAGCCCTGCAGGATACGGGAGATGCAGTCCTGCCCTGCCACCCCAGGGCGGAGAAATGCATCAGAAATTTGGGCCTGTGGGAGGAGCTGTGCCGCCGGGCGAAAGTGATCAAGCCGGTGGGCTACCTGGACATGATAATGCTGGAGAAAAATGCCTCAAAGATCCTGACCGATTCGGGTGGAGTGCAGAAGGAGGCGTACCTGCTCGATGTGCCCTGCATCACTTTGAGGGACGAGACGGAGTGGGTAGAGACGGTGGAGGACGGCTGGAATGCTCTGGCAGGAGCCGACCGGGAGAAGATAGTCCGCCTGGCGAACAGCTTCGAGCCCAGGAGAGAGAAGAGAGATGTCTTCGGCAGGGGAGACGCCAGCGTAAAGACGGCTAAGGCCATCGCCCATATGCTGGAGAGAGCATAGAGCTTGGGAGAACCATGAAGGTACTTCTTCTCGCCAACCAGCCGGACAAGACCATCAGGCTTCTGAGGTTCCAGGGCACATTGAAGGGCCTGGGAATAGAGGCCATTGTGCCCAAGTTCTCCAGCCGCAACTGGATCAGCATCGCCCGCCAGGCCAAAGAGGCCGTCCTCAGGGAGAAGCCGGATATCGTGCACATATTCAATGTGCCGGATATCATCTACCATAACATCTCCCGCCTGAGAGGCGAGGGCTTCGGCAAGCTGATCTACGACTACCGCTCCCCCTGGGGGCTGGAGCTGTCCCAGACCTTTGGAGCAGCGGGAAGGGCATTTGGGGAGAGATTTGAAAGAGAGCTGGCCAGGTCAGCGGATATCATCACCTCAGTCAACAGACCCCTGGCGGAGAAAGCCAGGGGCTTCGCCCCCAACAGAGAGCCGCACATCATACCCAACTACCCGGAGAGATCATTCTCCCAGGCGGGAGATGCAGAGGATGTGAGCCCGCCGGCCACACTTTCCCCAGGAGAGCAGGCCCCCGTCATATTCATAGGCAGAGTCTGCACCCAGGAGGGAATCGGCAAGCTTCTCTCAGTGGCCTCGGCCATACCCGACCGGGAGTTCTGGATTGTGGGGGATGGACCCTTCTCCCGGTGGCTGCTTCGAAGTAAGCCGGCCAATGTCAAAGCCCTTGGCTGGCAGTCCCATGAAAATGTAGCCCGCCTGGTAAAGGCCGCCGGGATATGCCTGATCCCCAGAGAGGAGAGCGTGATCACCCCCTACTCCACAGACAGGAGCGTCTGGAAGCTCAACGAGTACCTGAACATGGGAAAGCTGGTCATCGCCTCAGGAGTGGTGCAGGAGGAGCCGAGAAAGAACCTGATGATAGTGCCAAGCGAAGAGCTGGAAGAGACCATCATCAAGCACCTCGACGACAGGCCACAGCCCTTGCTGGAGAGCGACTACAGGTTCTGGGATAATAACAGGGACGCCATAAAAAAAGTATATGAAGAAGTTTAGCATTGGGATGAAAGATAAAATTAAAAAAAATACTACTCCACAGTCACGCACTTGGCGAGGTTACGGGGCTTGTCTATGGGCAGGCCCAGCTTATTGGCTGTGTAGTAGGAGAGAAGCTGTACCACCACAGTGCAGAGCACAGCAGAGTAGATGGGGCGGGTCTCCGGCAGTTCAATCACGTGGCTGGCCACCTTGCCGATGTCCGGGTCTCCCTCCGTGGCCAGGGCGATCACCTCTGCGCCCCGCGCCCGCACCTCTTTGATGTTGGACTGAATCTTCTTGCCGCAGGTGGCCAAAGCTACCACGGGCGTCTTTTCTGTGATCAGGGCCAGCGGCCCGTGCTTCAGCTCTCCGCCGGCATAGCCCTCGGAGGGGATGTAAGCGATCTCCTTCATCTTGAGGGCGCCCTCGAGAGAGATGGGATAGAGGTAGTCTCTGCCTATGAAGAAGTAGCAGCTTGCCCCGGCAAATTCTTCGGCGATCTCCCTCACGGCCTCCCGCTTCTCCAAGATCCTCTGCACCAGGCCGGGCAGCCTGGACAGCTCGACCAGCATCTTTCTGGCCTGATCGGGTGTGAGATGGCCGCGCGCCCGGCCCAGGCGGATGGCCAGCAGAATGACCGCCACGAGCTGAGAGGTGAAGGTCTTGGTGGCGGCAACGCCTATCTCCGGGCCGCAGCGGGTGTAGATGGTCCCGTCCACCAGCTCGGTTACCGTCGAGCCCACCACATTGGTGATGGCCAGGCTCCTGCCCCCGCAGGTCTTGGCCTTCTTCAGGGCGAGGAGCGTGTCCGCCGTCTCTCCCGACTGGGTGATGCCCAGGAGAAGTGTGCCTGGCCGCACCTGGAGGTTGATAAACTCGGAGGCCACCTCCACATCCACCGGCAGGCCGGCGGCGCGGACGAAGAGGTTCTTGGCCAGCAGCCCGGCATGATAGGACGTGCCGCAGGCGATGATGGTCACGCGCTCCAGTGCTCTTATCTCCCCCTCGCTTATGCCCAGATTCAGCCGCACATCCCCGTCGATCTCGGAGATCCTTCCGGCAATCGTCTCTCGAATGGCCCTCGGCTGCTCATGGATCTCTTTGAGCATGAAATGGGTGTAGCCACCCTTCTCCGCCGCATCAGCATCCCACGTGATGTGCTCGATATTGATGGGCCGCGACCTGCCCTCCCGGTCTGAGATCTCCACCCGGTCCGCATATACCCTGGCAACTTCTCCGTCCCTCATGCGGATCACCTCTTTGGTATAGGGCAGCAGCGCCGGGACATCGGAGGCCACGTAGATGGAACCGTCGCCCTTGCCCAGCACCAGAGGGCTGTCCTTCCTGGCGCAGACGATGTAGGGAGAGCTCGCCGCCAGCACAGCCACGGCATAGGAGCCCTGCACATGCTCCAGTGCCCTGCGTACGGCGGCAAAGAGATCGCCCCTGAAATAGTGGTGAATGAGATGGGCCAGGACCTCACTGTCCGTCTCTGAGCTGAACTGATAGCCCATCTCCTCCAGCATGTCCCTCAGGTTCAGATAATTCTCGATGATGCCGTTGTGGACGATGGCGATCTCGCCGGAGGTATGGGGATGGGCATTTTTGTCGCTGGGCCGGCCGTGTGTAGCCCACCGGGTGTGTCCGATGCCCATGCCCTCACCGGGGCTGCCCTGGCTCTGGTAGACCCTCTCCAGATCGGCTATGCGGCCTGCCGACTTGAGGACCACTACCTCACCATCCGATTTGACAGCCACACCCGCAGAATCGTAACCTCTGTACTCCAGCCGCTTCAGAGTATCAAAGAGTATCGGCCCTGCCTGCTGATCACCTACATATGCTACAATTCCGCACATCAACAGACCACCCTGCTCTCCCGCTCAATCCAGCCGCGAATGCGCGAGCCGGAGCCTATGCGCGCCCCCGTGCCTACCAGCGTCCCGGCGGAGGCAAGAGCCCTGGCCCCGACAGTCACATCATCGGCGAATATGGCACCGAATTCCGCCCTCTCAAATGCCTCTCCCACAGGGACCACACAGGGCCCGCTCTCCACCACCAGTTGATCGGAGAGAGCTGTACTGGCCCCCACAATCGAATCGGATATTATGGCAGAGGAGCCGACCCGGGCATCGTTCATGATGATGCTATTTCGAATCTCGGAGTGAGGGCCGATCCGGCAGCTATCGCCTATGGATGTCGCGGGCAAAATGACCGCTCCCGGCCCTATGTCGCAGTCCTCGCCGATGGAGACCGGCCCCACCAGATATGATCCGGAGCGGATGATGCTACCCTCACCCACATCCACCGGGCCTTTGACGCTCACAGCCGCCTCCAGCTCGCCGGAGATCTTCATATCCAGCATATTCAGGGCCAGGCTGTTGGCATTGAGCAGGTCCCAGGCAAATATGGCATCCGCCCAAATGCCCTGGCTGATCTGGGGTACGATCTCCTTTCCGTCGGCTATCATCTGGGAAAGGGTCTCAGTCAGTTCATACGATCCCCGCTCGGAGATAGGGGTGTGCCGCAGGTCCTCGAATATGGAGGGACTGAACTTGTAGGCCCCGGTATTGAGAATTCCGGAGCAGGGCCTTCCCGGCTTTTCGATGATGCCCTTAACCCGCTCCTTCTCGACCATGAGCACTCCATAGTCTCCGGTGTGCCGGCGCAGGGCGGCCAGTATGACATTGTCTCCCCTGGCCGAGATAAGCTCTCCCGCCGCCCGGCCATCTATGAGATTGTCGCCGTTGACCACCAGAAAGGGCTCATCAATGTAGGGCTCGGCTTTTCTCAGGGCATGGGCCGTTCCCAAAAGCTCATTTTGTTCGAGGTATGTGATCTTTACTCCGAAATCAAGGCCGTCCTCGAAGTAGTCCATGACCCTCTCCTTCTGATAGCCTACCACGATGTAAAGATCGGAAACGCCGTTTGCAGCCAGAGCCCTTATGACATGCTCCATGATGGGGCGGTTTCCCACAGGAAGCATGACCTTGGACCTGGTCTGGGTGAGCGGCCTGCATCTGCGGCCCTCTCCTGCCGCCAATATGACTCCCTTCAAATCTATCACAGCCCAGATTTCTCGAAGGAATGCTTGGAGCAGTACTAGCTATATATCTTTTCGGTCAGCGAATAATAAAAAATATGAATTGATCATAATGATATATTGATCATGATGATATTTCAATGAGCCAGACCTGCCAGGCTTTTATATGAGGCGGGGAAAACCGGAGAGAGACGGATGAAACGATGAAGATAATGGTGATTCCCACTACGGACTGGATCAGGCATCCCGTACCCAACAGGCTCAATTTCATCTTTGACATTTTAGCAGAGGACAATGATGTATATGTGCTGCACTTTACATTGAAGAGGTTCTCCGGCCTGCCGGCCAGGAAAACGAAATGCCACCTGGTGCCGGCAAGCTGGTTGCAGGCGGAAGACCCATCCCTCTACTATGCCCTCAACTTCCCCTACCATATCGGGAAGATCAGGAGAGCCGTCAAAGATCTGAAGATAGATGTCATACTCTCGACCAATATCCTGCCCTCATTTGCCGCGAACTTATCAGGAGCTCCCATTGTCTTCGATTACCTGGACCACCTGGAGGAGTCGGCATCGATCTACTATCCGGGAACGGCTCTGGGAGAGATTGTGAAGGTGGTGGTGAGGCTTATCACCAGGTTCAACCTCAGGCATGCCCGCTCCGTCATCACCATAAATGAGGAGCTATCGGAATATCTGAGAGGCATCGGCGTAAAGGACATAACCGAGATCATCAACGGAGTTGATACCAGCCTCTTAAAGCCGGTGCCGATGGATGAGGCCAAGCGCTCTTTAGGCCTCAAGGGAACGGTTCTGGGCTATGTGGGATCTCTTGAGCACTGGATAGACCTGGAGACGGTGGTCTCGTCTCTGCCCAGGCTGGACGCCACTCTGCTCGTGGTGGGGCCGGGGCTCTTTACCGATTACGGAGACAAACTGAAGATGATGGCCGAGGAGCTGGGTGTGGCGGACCGGGTGGTCTTCACCGGGGCGGTGGAGTATGCCGCCCTCTCCCGGTACATCAGCGCCATGGATATCGGCATCAACCCCCTCAAGAAGATGAAGAAAAACGAGGTGGCCATAGGAGGAAAGGTCTTCAATTACCTCTCCTGCGGCCGTCCCGTGCTCTCCAGCCGCATGATCGCCCTGGAGAGGTTTCTTGGCGACGAGATATATTACTACGACGACGAAGATAGCTTTGTGCAGCAGGTGGAGAGCATACTCGACCAACTGAGGCGCGGGCAGGTGAGCGCCGAGAGGAACAGGAGCATCGCTGAGAGGTACGACTGGCACTCTCTGGCCGGGCAATATGAGGCAGCTATCAAGAGAGCCATCGATTGAGCAATTTCAAATTTCTTCTCTTTACATTCACTATTTATTATTCACCTCACAGAGCGCCTCTTTCAGCTTATTGTAGGTATCCTTCAGCCCCTCCGATATCACCCTCGTGTCGGAGAGCACCGGCATGAAATTGGTATCCCCATTCCAGCGGGGCACGATGTGCAGGTGAATATGATCGGCGACTCCCGCCCCGCCCACCAGCCCCATGTTGATCCCCAGGTTGAATCCGTCCGGGCGCATGGTCCTCTTGAGCAGGTCCACCGCCAGATCGGCGAGCTGCATCATCTCCTGCTGCTCGGCCGCCCCCCAGCCGGCCAGGCTCGCCGTGTGCCGGTAGGGCACGACCATCATGTGTCCGTTGTTGTAGGGATAGGCATTCAATATGATGAAGTGATATTTGCCGCGGTGCAGTATGAAATTGTCCTCATCCCTGCCCTCGGCGGGCTTATCGCAGAATATGCAGCCGGGCGGCTTTTTGCTCAGAATGTATTCAATTCTCCAGGGTGCCCAAAGTCTCTCCATGCCTTTCAACTCCTCCTCATCAATCCTTTTCCCAGACCAGCCTTCTTCCCTCCACCCTCGGCCTGCCCTCTATAAACATCTTTATGGCCCGTGGATAAGCCCTGTACTCCGCCCTCTGAATGCGGGCCTTGAGGCTGTCGTGCGTGTCTCCCTGCCGCACGGGGACCGGCACCTGATAGACGATGGGCCCGTGGTCCACATCCTCGTCCACAATATGCACTGTGGTCCCCGTCCAGCACACGCCCGAGAGAAGAGCCTGGGAGAAGGCGTCCATCCCCCTGAAAGAGGGCAGAAGGGCGGGATGGATGTTCAGGATCCGGTTCCTGTAACGGCCCACGAAGAGCGGGGAGAGAATTCTCATGTAACCGGTGAGGACCACCAGGTCGACATTGGCCTCCTCCAGCTTCTCAATGAGCCGGCGGTCGTACTCCTCTCTGGAAAGGCCCCTGGGGTCCAGAAACTGGCAGCACACCCCATACTCCTCCGCAATCTTAAGCGCCCCGGCCTCCGCCTGATCGGCAAGGACGGCGGCTACCCGCCCCGGCAGCCGCCCCGCCCTCTCCGCCTTCAAAATATAGCGCAGGTTCTCCCCCCGCCCGGAAGAGATGACGCCCAGAATAGCAGCCGGCCCTGATTTTGCTGGCGGTGCTGATGATGCCCGTGGCATCGATGAAGCCGTCAAGCCCACCACTCATTTGCCGATGATGATCTCAATGGCCGAGACATTGGTCTCTCCCCGTTCGGTGTTGAGGACCTCTGTGGAGATGGAGATGCCCTTAACAGACACATCTGGAAGAAACCGCGATCTTGATACCTCGGCCACATCCACCGCCCTGGAGATCGCCCGGCCCCGGGCCATGATCCTGACTTCATTTGCCCCGCTGTTGAACTGTGTAACCACTGCCAGCACATAGTTCATGACTGGCTTGTTGCCGACGAAAACGACGTCATCTTCAGCCATTGGGTTATCACCTCGAAATTAAATAAATGTTAATGATCATATCCTAGATAAAGCTGCTGATGCAAAGAAATCAGAGGTATCTGCCCCTGGCCTTGATCTCTCTGACCCTCTCCAGAACGGCCTCGGCCTGGCCGTACGTCCGCATATATCCCTCCCGGAAGGCATCCTTCAGCTCCTCCGGCCGGTCGTGGGTACTCTCCAGGGTCTGAAAGAATACATGCACATCCACGCCCTGAGCCTCCACAGTCTTGTCGTGAAAGGACAGGCCAAAGTCTATGAGGCATATCTTGCGGTCACTGGAGCCGCCAGTGATGATCATATTGGAGGTGGTCAGATCCCCGTGGATGATGCCACCCAGGTGCAGCCTGCCCACCACCTCGCCCACGCGCCGGCAAAGGTCCTCATCGATCACATCCTTGAGCCTGGGGCCTATAACCTCCTCCATCTTCAGCTCAAAGCGGGTTATATCACAGATGATGGGCGTGAGCACCCCCATCCGCCTGGCCTCGGACATGATGCGCGCCTCCCGGACAGTCCTCTCCAGACGGATGCGCTCGTCAAGCTCCCTCTGCCGGTAGCTCTTGGCAGGGCGCGCCTTCCTGACCACCCCGTCCTCCAGTGTGATTACCGCCTCTGCTCCCCTGCCTATCTCCATAAATCCTCTCCTGCCCTCCAGGCGGAGAGCAGGCCGATGCAGCCTGCGATCATCATATCTCCCGCCGGCGCTGCCGCTCTAGCCCCTGGCAGCGCCCCGCTCCGCAGGAACATCTGCCTCTGCGGGCCGGTGACCAGCGTCTCGCCGATATCTTCCGGAGTGCTCTCCATGTATGAGCCGTGGCCTCCGTCCTGGAAGATCTCCTCGCTATTCAATGTTCCGTTGCACAGCTTCCCCACATAGCCTCTCAGCTTGCCGGGGCTGAGGTCTGCGGTATGATGCTCGAAGAGGGCAGTGATGCGCCCCTCCACCAGCACCGCAGCCACCGTATGCCCGTTTCCGAAGTTGATGACCAGGGCGGGACGGCTCTCCTCAAGGTCCTGAGCCGCTCCGAAGACCGCGGCCGGGCCGGTATCCATGAGAAGCGGCCTTTTGCCGGCCCTGAGCAGCACATCCTTCACTGCCGTCATGCGGCTCATGGCTTGGGGCGGCTCTCTATAGGCAAAGTCCCTCAGGCGGCCCCCTGAAGCTATGGCTGCCGCCAGGTGCTCGAAGCGCACCAGCCGGTTGGAGCGGTGGGGAGAGAAGCCGTGATCCTGCACCGCGACGGCAATGTCGGCCGGCAGATCGACGTCGAACAGCCGCAAGGCCCCGCCCAGAGCGGCAATGTCGATGTCGCCGGTCTCTATCACCTGGGCAGAGCCGGCCGCCCCGCCGCCCCAGCTCTGGCCCCTGTTCTCTTTACCGCCTACATCCTCCACAATGGTCACACCCATTGCCGCCACCCGCCCCAAATTGTCATTCAAAGTGGCAGCCGCGGACGGCGTGGCATAGACGCAGAGGCCCGCAGCCAGATGCTCTTTGACCGCCCTGGCGCAGGCTCCGCCCCCCATGGTCGGCCCGCGCAGAAATATGTCCCGTCCCCTCTCTTTTGCCTCTCTTATCCTGCCTGCCACTATGACGGTGCGGCTTGGAAAGACCATTTTGGTCGAGCCCTCCAGCGGCACATCCTCCCGGTAGAGGAGAATGTCCTGGGTGCCCGCCCCCACATCAATTGCCAGTAGCGACATAGATCATTTTGGCACAGAGGGGATAGGGGAAAAAACTTATGCTCGCCGGGAGAGGAGAGTGCATGATCATAGATGTGGTGGTCGCGAGCACCTCCCGCTACGGCAGATTCGGACCGGTGAATAGCCCCGGTGAGGCGCAGGATGGATCAGGCCGGGTTATACTGGAGAAGATATCTGCCGCGGGCCACACCGCCAGATATGCTCTGATGCCGGACGGCCTGGGGCTGGCCGGGGCCGTAAAAGAGAGCAATGCTGATGCCGTGGTCATCTGCGGCGGCACCGGCCTCACCAGCCAGGACCTGACCCTGGAGGCAGTCGAGCCCCTCTTTGAAAAGACGCTTCCCGGCTTTGGGGAGATCTTCAGGTACAGGAGCCTGGAAGAGGTGGGAACGCGGGCCATGCTCAGCCGGGCGGCTGCGGGAATATACCATGGCCGTCCGGTCTTCTGCCTTCCCGGCTCTCCGGGGGCGGCGCGCCTGGGCATAGAGCTTATCCTGGCGGAAATTGCACATATTGTGGGCCACGTCAGGGAATGAGTTGCCTAATAATATAATATTAATCATATTAATATTTACAAAGCCGCAGTAGCCTTTTATATCATTAGCACTCTGATAAGGATATAGAGCAATCACGGAGTAGATCGGCCAATGGAGACAGAGATTCCAGTCAGAGATGTCATGACCCGGCCGGTGATCACCGCCGATGCCGATTTGGACATTTTAAGCGCTGCCAGGAAGATGGCCTCGGCCAATGTAGGCAGTCTGATCATAGTATCCGGAGAAAAGCCCGCCGGAATTCTTACGGAGAGGGACCTCGTAAAAAAAGTCCTGGCTCAGGGCATAGATCCCAGGACGGTCAAAGCCGAACAGGTCATGAGCGCCCCGGTCGTAGCCATCGAACCCGATGCCAGCCTGCGCGAAGCTGCGGTATTGATGCTGCGCTCAGGAGTAAAGAGGCTGCCCGTGATATTCAAGGGAAAGCTCGTAGGCATAATTACAGATACCGATCTGGTCTCCGGCTCGTCTATGGGTTTGAACGAGATCTTGAGCGACCTGCTGGAGATGCACCGTGAGAGTGTTCATTTTGAGTCGCCCCGGGGGGTGGTGAGAGGAATCTGCGAGGTTTGCGGCATGCTCTCCGACACCCTGGAGAGCGTAAATGGTGAGTTGCTCTGCTGGAGCTGCAGGGACGGAAACAGGTAGATTCGGTAGAATTATTGCTGGACAGCAGGGGTTGCAGCATGTTAGTCGAAGATATTATGTCCAGAGATCCTCTCTACGTTGAGGACTCCACTTTTCTGACCAAAGCACGCCAGATGATAAGGGACAACCATGTTCGAGGACTGCCGGTGGTAAACAGCAGAGGAGTAGTTCTCGGCATAGTCACCAACCAGGATATGCTACGTGTGACTTCGACCAAGTCGAATGTGACGGTTTCAGGCTTTGTGGTCCAGGTCCCCATGGTGACGGGGCAGATGAATGTTAATGATGCTTCGAGGCTCATGATCAAGGAAAAGAGGACTTTGCTTCCTGTGGTCGAGTCGGAGGAGAAACCCGTTCTGAAAGGCGTTGTCAGCCTTTTGGATGTTTTCATGAACATAGACTTGAAGATCGTGCCAAAAAAGCCTGTATCGGAGATCATGACCACAAAAGTGGTAACCACCCGCCCGGATGATCCAGTAACAAAGATATGGGATCTGATGGTTGAAAAGGATTTCACGGGACTGCCGGTGGCCAAGGACGGCAAGCTCATCGGAATGATCACCAGATTTGATATGCTGAAAGGAACCGCAAGGATCAGCAAGGAGAGTGAGAGAAAATCGACAGATTCGATGCAGATGCCTGTAGAGAAATTCATGAGTTCGCCGTTATACAGCGTAAGACCTGAAGACAGCGTGAGCAAAGCCATCGAGTTGATGCTAAAGCACGATGTGGGCAGGATGTCCGTGGTGGACGAGGGCAAGCTTGTGGGCATAGTGGATAGAAATGATCTGATAAAAAGCTACCTTGGTGAGTGATAATGAGCAAAGGGCCAACAACAGGGAAAGATGTAACCAGGATACCGCAAAAGAGTGATCGCATGCCTGTGGCACCGGGCTCAGGGGAGAGAGGGCCTCTGCAATTCGACTCCAGGTCGGCCAAGAGGGCCAGCGACGTGGTAGGTGTGGCTTCTCCGGACGTGGTCACCGTTCCGCCCACCACGACCATAATGAGTGCCATAAAGACCATGACCTTCTATGGCTTCTCCCGCCTGCCCATTGCCGATCCCGGCACAAAGAGGCTGATCGGCTTTGTCACCTCAGTGGACATAGTCGACTTCCTGGGAGGAGGGCTTCGGCATAACCTATTGCGGGAGAAGTATGGAGGAAACATCTTCACGGCCATAAATGCCGATATAACTGAGATCATGAGCACCAAACTCACCTATGCCAGCGATAAGTCCACATTGAACGACGTCTTGAAGCTAATGTACGACAGGAACGTGGGAGGGCTTCCCATCTGCGACGAAGATGTTCGCATCAAGGCCATAATCACAGAGGAGGACTTCGTTCGCTTCTGCCGGGGTGCAGATACGGGCCTGAGGGTGGAGGAGTTCATGAGCCCCAATGTGGTGACAGCACCGGCTGAGGCCACGATTGAGAAGATGACCAGGATGATCATCCAGAAGGGATTTCGGAGGATGCCCGTGGTCCAGGATGGTGTCCTGATGGGCATGGTCACCGCCTCGGACATCATGAAGTACCTGGGAAGCGGGGAGGCATTTGAGATGGTGGTCACCGGAGACATAGGCGAGGTCATGAAACAGCCCATCAAGAGCCTCATCAAGAGGAGCCTGCTGGCCACGGAGAAGAAGGCGGACCTGGGCCAGGCGGCAAGGAAGATGATGGACAACGACATCGGAAGCCTGCCGGTTATGGACCGGGGGTCGCTGGCAGGGATACTGACGGAGAGAGACTACGTGAGGGCGTTAGCCGAGAACAGAGGAATCCTACAATGATCATAAAAAAAGTCAAAGACTACATGAGCGCTCCCATTTACGTCATAGAGCGGAACGAGCCCATTCAGAGAGCCAGGAATTTGATGTTTAAGTATGGCATCGGCAGGCTGCCGGTACTGGACGGCGGAAAGCTGGCGGGCATCGTCACCAAGTACGATATCACCAACAGGCTCAACCAGGCAGCACCGGAGTGGCGCAGACGCCCCATCGACAAGGTCCCCATTCAGGTGGTCATGACGGAAAAGCCCATCACCATATTCCCGGAGGCCACCATGCCCCAGGCAGCAGAGCTGATGATAGATAACGAGGTCAGCGGCCTGCCTGTAGAGCGGGATGGAGAGATCGTGGGCATGATCACCACACGTGATATGATGAAATACTTCTCGGATCAGGACATCTTAGCCACCGTGGGTGATCTGATGACCAGAAATGTGCTGAGGGTGCACCGCCATCACACCATTGGACACGTACTGGAGGAGATGAATGTCCAGGGACAGAGCCGGGCTCTGGTCTACGAGGACAATACCCGGCCGGTGGGAATTGTCACCCGCTCCGGGCTGACCTTCTCTGAGATAATGGGCCCCAAGGATGAGATGGAGACCAAGAACATCAAGATGACCCGAAAGGAGAGCCTGGCGGGAAGAAAGCAGTACCGCTATGTAAAACAGATGCCCTTTGTGGCGGAGGATATCATGACGGCTCCCATACTCTCCATATCCGCAAGCGAGAAGGCGGTCTCTGCCGCCCGCCAGCTTGTGGACAAGAGCATCATAGGCATGCCGGTCATTGAGAATGAAGATGTAGTGGGCTACTTCTCAGCAGATGAGATTATATCCGAGATTGGCAGGTGGAAGTAATGCAGGTAAAAGACATAATGACAGAGCCGGTTACTATCGACAAATCGGAGAGGGTGGGCCACGCCCTGGACCTGATGGAAAAGAACGATTTGCGCAGGCTTTTGGTCACCAACAAGGACCGTCTGGGCGGGATCGTCACCACCAGGCAGATCGCCAGAGTTCTCGGCACGAGAAAGTCTCTGGGAATGCCGGCCTCCTCTCTGCATGTGGCCTCTGCCACCATGGACTCTGTGATCAAGGTGCTGCCGGACATGGGAGTCGACGATGCGGCAGTGCTCCTGCAGAAGACAGGCGTTCTGGTAGCCATGGACGGAGACCGCATCCTGGGATGGGTGAGGCCCAGGGAGGTCCTGGCGGCCAAGAAGGTCAGCGGCCTGGCATCAGATGCCATGCGTTTTCCCCTGACGGTAAACCCCAACGACCGGCTGGTGCACGCCCGGCGCATGATGCTGGACAGAAATGTGGGAAGGCTTCCCGTGGTAGAAGGTGGCCGGCTGGTGGGCATCATCTCCGAGAGGGACGTGGCCAGGTCTCTGCGAGCGTTCAGAGACCTTAACGACACCGCCAGCAAGCAGTATGCTCGCATCTACAACATCCTGGTCTCGGATGTGATGACCCATGACGTCAAGTACGTCTATGTGGACACGCCCCTGGAGGAGGTCAAGAACATCATCCTCACTGAGAACCGGGGCGGACTGCCGGTCTTAAGCCGCAGGGAAGAGGTTGTGGGCATGATCACCAGAAGGTCCATCCTGGATTATCTGGTGAGGACCGGATGAATCCGGCCAGGGTAGCACAGAGACTGGGAATCACACAGAGCAGGCTAGAGGGCCTGCAAGAGACGGTAATAAAATGGTCGAGCTGGCCCGAGCCCCGATTGCTGAGGTTTGAGAAGGAGACCTCCGCAATCGAGGCCGGGACGGTTATTTTTGAAAACGGCGAGATCGTCTTCGGCTATCCCAAGATCCGCCGGCCACTCATGCTGGCCCCGGCAATCGCCAGGCATTTTCCTGATATGGTGGCTGTGGAGGAGAAGATGAACGGCCACAATGTGCGGATCGTATCCGTCAACGGAGACATCCTGGCCCTCACCCGGGGCGGCTTCATCTGTCCCTATTCTACGGAGGTGGCACGGCGGCTGGTGCCTGAGGACCTCTTCGCCTCCCAGCCCCAACTGGTCCTCTGCGGGGAGATGGTGGGGCCTGAGAATCCCTATGTCGCCAAGGAGATCTATCCTACGGACAGCATAGAGTTCTATCTCTTCGACATTGCCGAAAAGAATGTCAAAGGCACATTCGGTGTGCACCGGACTCATGAAATGGCAGAGCGCTTTGGCCTGAAGGCGACGGCTCTCCTGGGAGAGTATCCCAAAGAGATCGCCGAGGAGAGCATCAGGGAGATCATCGTCCGTCTCAGCCGCCAGGGGCGCGAGGGAGTGGTCATGAAGGACCCTGAAAACCGCGTCTCACCCCTGAAGTATACCAGCAGCAGGACCAACTGCAGCGACCTGGCGGTGGCTTTTCGCTATTACAATGACTACGGCCAGGACTTCTTCCTATCCCGGACCGTCCGGGAGGGCTTTCAGTCCGTGGAGTGGAGGGAGTCGGAGGAGCAGAGGAGAAAACGGGCCCATGCCCTGGGAGAGAGCATACTGCTGCCGCTCGTCGACACCATAGAGAGGAAGCAGAGGGGGGAGCCCATTGTGCAGAGGGTGCAGATCCGGGTGAAGAGCCTGCAGACGGCCCGCGACTTCGAGTATCACCTGCGTAGAAGCGGCATCCGGGCCATATTCGATCCGCCCCTGCCTGAAGACGACGGCTATGTGGTGGGCATCACCAAGCTGGTCATGAGCACAAACGATAAAACCCAGGCGCTCCTGGAGGGTGAAATGTGGTGAAGGCCGATTCTTATGAGCGAGATTGCTGACATAGAGATGCAGGGCCATCTCATAGACTCGCAGATACTGACCCGCGTCCTGGACAAGATCATGGACATGGGCGGCGAGTTTGAGATCAAGAACTTTCAGATAGGCCAGAAGAAGAACGATACCAGCTTTGTGCAGATCACAGTGACCGGAGAGGATGCGGCGCACCTGGACCGCATTCTCCTGGAGCTGCACTCCCTGGGGGCGCGCCTGGCGGAGATGGAGGACGTGCAAACAGGCATTGCCCCAGGCGATATGGTTGTGCCCAGGGGCTTTTATTCGACCACCAATCATCCCACCTACGTGCGCTACCAGGGCTCCTGGGTGGAGGTGGAGCACAATCACATGGACTGCCTGATTGTGCTGGAGGACGGCCGGGCCGAGTGCACTCCCATCGGCCACATTAAGAAGGGAGACCGGGTGGTCATAGGCACCAAGGGTGTGCGGGTAGTGCCGCCGGAGAGGCCCCGGGAGAAGACGTTCTTCGGATTCATGTCCAACGAGGTTAGCTCGGAGAGGCCCAGCGGAGAGCTGGTGCGGCAACTGGCCGGAGAGATCGTGCGCACCAAGAAGGCGGGCGGAAAGATAGCCGTTGTCTGCGGCCCGGCGCTGGTGCACACCGGCGCCGCCCCGTCGCTGGCCCGCATGATCCGGGAGGGCTATATCGACGTCCTGCTGGCGGGAAATGCCGTGGCGGTGCATGACATCGAGCGGCAGCTCTTCGGGACGAGCCTGGGCATGAACTGCCAGGGAAATGCCATCTCCGGGGGGCACAGAAATCACCTGTACGCCATCAGCGAGATCATGGCCAGCGGCTCCATCAAGAATGCCATCGCCGAGGGCAAGCTCAAGGGCGGCATCATGTACGAGGCGGAGAAGAAGGGCATCGATTACATACTGGCCGGCTCCATCCGCGACGACGGGCCGCTGCCTGAGGTCATATCCGATACCGTGAAGGCCAAGGACGCCATGGACAGGGCTCTACGCGGAGTGCAGATGGCCATAATGCTGGGCACAATGCTCCACTCCATCGCAGTGGGAAACCTGCTGCCTTCCTTTGTCAAGACCATCTGCGTGGACATCAATCCCTCCACAGTGACCAAGCTCATGGACCGGGGGTCGGCCCAGGCCATCGGCCTGGTGACAGACATCGGCATATTCCTGCCCCAACTGGCCGAGGAGATCGAGAGGCAGAAGAACGGGGCTGCTGGCGAGAAGGGCGGCGAGAAGAGCGGGGCGGAGAAGCTGCCCTGCTAGGATCGCAAATCTTAAATTCGAGCGGGATGTAACTGTCCCGCTCAAAAACATCAGCGGGCCGCCGTGGCTTAGCCCGGTTAAAGCGGCTGATTCGTAATCAGCAGTTCATGGGTTCGAATCCCATCGGCGGCTTATCGTTTATCTAAAGATCAATTTGATAAAATTTGCCTGCATTAAATATAATAGGTTAGCTTGATTTATTTTTCTGAGATCAATTTTCCTTTTTTTATAACGGCTTTTTCTTTTTTCACTATGCTTTTAGTATTACCCACTCCAATATTTTGATCTTCATCTTTCATGCGATGTGATTGACCGGTTATCGGACCTGACTTACTATCTTGGCCCGATTCTAACCTATCTATGTCGCTAGATACCTCTAAACATTTGGTTTTATTTTTAAACAGGTTTGCAGGATACGAATTTGCATATTCTGCGTTAACTATCTTTATCAGATTTGCCAAAGCATAATTTGCTTTCACAGACGCAGACATTTTTATTGAGGGGAAATCCAACTCCATATCGTCAAATTTCTCAGTTGGAAGTGATTTAAAAACTCTATAGAGGGCACTATCTAGAAATCAAGTGATTTCAATATTCCTGCACTGAACAACCTGCT